>JAFMHE010000088.1 GCA_017854675.1 Paracoccaceae bacterium
GTGCCCAGGAATGGAAGGTGCGGTTGATCACGCCTGTGCCGCGTGTGTCGGTCAGAAATTCGCCGTGATAGCCGATCAAACCGCGCGATGGCACATGCGCGATGATGCGGGTCTTGCCAACACCGGCAGGGCGCATCTCGACCAATTCACCTTTGCGCACGCCCGTGATCTTTTCGATCACAGCGCCGGAGTATTCGTCATCGACGTCAATGGTGGCCTCTTCAATCGGCTCGTGACGTACACCGTCAATCTCCTGGAACAAAACCTGCGGGCGAGAGATTGACAACTCAAAACCCTCGCGACGCATGTTTTCGATCAGAACGCCCATCTGAAGCTCGCCACGACCGGCAACTTCAAAAGCGTCGCCACCCGGCGTGTCGCTGATCTTGATTGCCACGTTGGATTCGGCTTCCTTGTGCAGACGTTCGCGGATGACACGGGATTGAACTTTCTTGCCATCACGGCCCGCAAGCGGAGAATCGTTGATGCCAAAGGTCACTGTGATGGTCGGTGGGTCAATCGGCTGCGCCGGGATGGCCTCTGATACGGATTGTTCAGCCAACGTGTCGGCCACGGTCGCCTTGGTCATACCGGCGATGGAAACGATGTCGCCTGCTTCGGCCAAGTCAATTGCAGTTTGGTCCAAGCCACGGAAAGCCAGAATTTTAGTGCAGCGAAAGTTTTCAATCAACGTGCCATCGCGCGACATTGCCTTGATCGTCTGGCCTGCCTTCAACGTGCCGGTCTCAACACGACCAGTCAGCAGGCGGCCCAGAAACGGGTCACCGCCCAAGGTGGTGGCCAGCATGGTGAAAGGCTTGTCAGTGTCCGCGATCTGCTTTGGGGCAGGGACGTGATCCAGGATCAATTGGAAAAGATCGTCCAGACCGGACCGTTTACCGTCCAGCGTGTGATCCGCCCAGCCGGCGCGCCCAGAGGCGTACATCGTTGGGAAATCAAGCTGTTCGTCCGTCGCACCAAGGTTGGCGAAAAGATCAAAACACTCATCCAGCGCGCGGTCAGGTTCGCCATCGGACTTGTCGACCTTGTTGATGACAACGATCGGGCGCAGGCCCAGCTTGAGCGCCTTGGAGGTTACAAATTTCGTCTGGGGCATCGGGCCTTCGGCGGCATCCACCAGCAGCACAACACCATCTACCATCGACAGGATACGCTCAACCTCGCCACCGAAATCGGCGTGGCCGGGGGTGTCAACGATGTTGATGCGTGTGCCTTTCCAAACCACGGAGGTCGGCTTGGCAAAGATCGTGATGCCGCGTTCGCGCTCCAGATCGTTGCTGTCCATGGCGCGCTCGGTGGTCGCCTGGTTTTCCCGGTATGTACCGGATTGTTTCAGAAGCTCGTCAACCAGCGTCGTCTTGCCGTGGTCAACGTGAGCGATGATTGCGATATTGCGCAGGTCCATGGGTTCAGCCTTTGTCAGGGAGTTGGGCTGCGCTTACCGTGCATGCGCAGCAAAGGCCAGACAAAAAGCAGGGCTAGTGCGTCGAGGTCTTTGAAAAGAGGTGGATGACGAGAATTCCGGCGATAATCATCGCAAGGCCCAGGATCGCAGGCAGGTCCAGCTTTTGACCAAACAGCACGTAGCCGATGCAGGCGATCAGCACGATCCCCAAGCCGGACCAGATGGCATAAACCACCCCGACCGGCATCGCCTTGAGGGCGAAAGACATAAAGTAGAACGACATTGCATAGCAGATTACCGTGGCAATCGCGGGCCACAGCCGCGTGAATTGCTGGGAGGCCTGCAGCGCGGTCGTGCCCATGGTTTCCATCAGAATGGCAAAAAAGAGCCAGATATAGTGTGGGGGCATGGGCGTTCCTTTACGATGCTTGGCCTTTTGGATGTTTGGCCTTCGCGATGTTTGGGCGTGGCCACGGGTCAGACTGGCAGTTGAGTCGTCTCTTTAATTTCTTCCATAACAAAGCTGGCAGAAACATCAGAAAGCGGCACTTTGCGGATCAGGCGTTGATAAAGTTGATCATATCCTGCCATATCTGCAACCCTTGCGCGAATGAGATAGTCCAGATCACCGGACATGCGGTAGACGCCCAGTATCTCTGGCATCGCACGCGTAGCGGTTGAGAACTTTTCAAGCCAATCAGGGGCATGGGCGCTGGTCCGGATCTGGATAAACACCATCAAAGGCAGATCAAGCTGCACAGGATCAAGCAAGGCGACGCGGGCCTTGATCACGCCTGCGGCTTCAAGCGCGCGCACGCGGCGCCAACAGGCATTGCGCGAAAGCCCCACGGAGTCTCCCAGCGCATCCAGCGATTGCGCAGCATCCCGCTGTAGTTCGCCCATGATACGGCGATCTATGGTGTCAAAATCACTCATATCTTCATATATCTTGGGATATTGTCACAAATACAAGCGATTTTAGGAAATCATTGGGAACATTTCACACCCAATTCACCCTATTCTATGTGAAATCACTTCTACAGGAGCCCAACATGATCGCCCGCATTTTTCTCGACCACCCTGCGAAAGTAGATGAGACATTTCTCGAGCATATGGCTTTCGCGCTTAAGTTTTCCGGGCTCTTGTTTGCTGCAGCAGGTGCTGCGCTGATCCACGCGATCATCCCCTGCCTGTTTGAGAAAACCGCAAGCGGGATCATCAAAACGCTTTATGAACGCACCCACAACCGCGGTTGAGCTGATGAAAAAAGGGCCACCCTCGCAGGGCAGCCCTTTTTGTCCGACCTAGGCCATGATCACCCGGCCAGCGCTTTGCTGAGGTTCTCGTCAACTTTTTCAAGAAAACCCATTGTGGTCAGCCATCCCTGATCAGGGCCTACCAAAAGCGCGAGGTCCTTGGTCATGTGCCCGGCTTCAACTGTCTCAACGACCACACGCTCAAGTGTTTCGGCAAAGTTTGTGAGCGGCTGATTGTCATCCAGTTTGCCTCGGTGCTTTAGGCCACCCGTCCACGCATAAATCGACGCGATGGAATTGGTCGAGGTCGCTTCGCCTTTTTGGTGCTGGCGGTAATGGCGCGTGACGGTGCCATGCGCGGCCTCCGCCTCAACGATCTTGCCGTCAGGGGTCATCAGTTGCGAGGCCATCATCCCGAGCGACCCGAAACCTTGGGCGACGGTGTCAGATTGCACATCGCCGTCATAGTTTTTGCAGGCCCAGACAAAACCGCCGTTCCATTTCATCGCGCAGGCGACCATGTCATCAATCAGGCGGTGTTCGTAATAGATTTTCTTGGCTTTGAACTGCTCTTCAAACTCGGCCTCATAGATTTCCTGAAAAATCTCCATGAACCGGCCATCGTATTGTTTTAAAATGGTGTTCTTGGTCGATAAGTATACAGGCCAGCCTAGGTTCAGGCCGTAGTTGAGAGACGCGCGCGCGAAATCAATGATGGAGCTGTCAAGGTTGTACATCCCCATATAGACCCCGGCGGAAGGCGCGTCATAGACTTCATGTTCGATGATTGTGCCGTCGGCACTCTGGTACTTCATCGTCAATTTGCCCGCGCCGGGGAATTTAAAGTCGGTTGCTTTGTATTGATCCCCAAACGCATGGCGGCCAATTACGATAGGTTTGGTCCAGCCGGGCACAAGGCGTGGCACGTTGGAACACAGTATCGGCTGACGGAACACGACACCACCAAGGATATTGCGGATCGTGCCATTGGGCGAGCGCCACATCTTTTTGAGGCCAAATTCCTCAACCCGCGCTTCATCGGGGGTGATGGTCGCGCATTTGACGCCGACACCGTATTTCTTGATCGCCTCGGCGCTATCAATGGTGATCTGGTCGTTGGTTTCGTCGCGCACTTCGATGCCCAGATCGTAGTATCTCAGATCAACATCCAGATAGGGCAGGATCAGCTTTTTCTTGATGAAGTCCCAGATGATGCGGGTCATTTCATCGCCATCCAGCTCAACGATGGGGTTCTCTACCTTGATTTTTGTCATTGCATTTCCTTGGGTTGGCGTTCGTACTTCAAGTGCGGTCTGCGAAGAATGAGGCAATGCGGCCCTTGGCATAAGTCCAAAGATGCGGCGCACCGATTGCGATTTTGCTGCCGACTTTTTCGTGGATCTGTGCCTCTGTCACGTCAAAGTCGATCCAACTGCCACCACCCGATTGCAGATTTTGCATTGGTGGCTGGAACCGGTCAAGGGATTTGGCGAATTGCGCCGACGGGGTTTCGGCAGCTTCAAACTCCTCCCATATCACACGAAGATCGTCGCGTAAGTCTATGGGAAGGAGCCCAAATATTCGGTCGGCGGCCTCTTGTTCCTTGGCTTCCATCTCGCTGATGTCATGGGTGCCAAATATCGGGTTGTCGCCTGCGTCGATCTCTACCAGATCATGCAGGATCAGCATCCTGATCACCAAATTGATATCGACAGCCGGACCTGCCTGATCGGCCAGAACCAAGGCATAAAGCGTCAGATGCCATGAATGTTCGGCAGAGTTTTCGTACCGGGAGTTGTCACAAAGCTCTGTGGCGCGCAGCGTATTCTTGAGCTTGTCGGCCTCGTTAAGGAACGCGATTTGTTGGTCAAGCCGCGTGCCCGTCGTTTCAGCCATTATCGGCTGCCTTTGCACGGTGTGCTTTTATCTTGTTGGCAAGGAACGCGCGGCCCTTATCGTTGGCCATGCGCGTGCGCACAGCCGTTAGAAAAGCCTCTTCCAGGGTTTGCGACGATGTCCCAAGAACATCGCCCAGTTCCATGAACAACCGGTCCTCGCCCAACTCTGTCTGCACAGCAAGACATTCTTCGGCCAGTTTGTTGGCCAGTTCTACAACGACCGGATCAGCCATCAGCGCGAGGTCTCTGTCAGGCGGCGTTTCACGTAATCGGTGGTAGAAGTGATCAACGTGTCCATATGCGGCTCTTCAAAAAAGTGGCCAGCACCTTCAACCTCTTGGTGGGTGATGGTGATGCCCTTTTGCTCGTGCAATTTGTTCACAAGGTTCACGGTATCGGCAGGTGGTGCGACGCGGTCTGCAGTGCCGTTGATGATCAAACCGGACGCAGGGCAGGGCGCGAGGAAGCTGAAGTCGTACATGTTCGCAGGCGGCGAGACGGAGATGAAACCGGTTATTTCGGGGCGGCGCATCAAAAGCTGCATGCCGATCCACGCACCAAACGAGAAACCCGCAACCCAGCAATGTTTGGAATTGTTGTTCATCGACTGCAAATAATCGAGAGCCGAGGCGGCATCAGACAGCTCACCAATGCCTTGATCATATTCGCCCTGACTGCGCCCGACACCGCGGAAATTGAACCGCAGTACGGTGAAGCCCATGTTATAAAAGGCATAATGCATGTTGTAGACGACTTTGTGGTTCATCGTGCCGCCAAACTGTGGATGCGGGTGCAAGATGATCGCAATCGGTGCGTCGCGCTCTTTTTGTGGGTGGTAGCGCCCCTCAAGGCGGCCTTCGGGGCCTGGAAAAATGACCTCTGGCATGAACATCCCTGTCTCATTGGTTCGAAGGCGCTTGGCGTGAGTTGACGGTCAGGCGTCGGCACCTTAGAACGGTTCTAAATAACGGCCACGCATCTGCGCGGGATCGCTTTCATCTAAGCGCATCATGTACCCGCGTCAATCAGAGGGTCAAAAGAGAAGGGACCGCACCATGAAGCTGTCGACCAAGGGGCGTTATGCGATGGTCGCATTGGCAGATATTGCCCTACAGGGACGTGGCGGGCTGGTGTCGCTGAGCGACATTGCGGAACGGCAGTGTATCTCGTTGCCCTATCTGGAACAGCTTTTTGTCAAGCTGCGGCGTGCTGAGTTGGTGTCGTCCGTGCGCGGACCGGGCGGTGGCTACAGGTTGGCGCGGCCTGCGGCTGAAATCCGGGTTGTGGATATTCTTGCGGCTGTTGATGAAACGCTGGACGCGATGCAAAAAGGGGCAGGTGCCTCTGGCGGGGCGTCGGGCAGTCGCGCACAATCGCTGACCAACCGGTTGTGGGAAGGGTTGAGCGCGCATGTCTACGTGTTCCTGCACCAGACGCGGTTGTCGGATGTGATCGACAATGAGCTTGCGCCATGTCCGGCGGTGCCGCACCTGCTAGCGGTCGTGGATGAAGGATAAGGTTAGGTGTTAGGGATGAAGCATTGGGGCTCTGCCCCAAACCCCGAAATATTTAAGGCCAAAAAGAAAGCCAGAAAGAAAGCATGAGGACGTATCTGGATCATAACGCGACAACCCCGTTGAGGGGGCAAGCGCGCAAGGCGATGGCGGAGGCGATGGATGTCATGGGCAATCCGTCTTCTGTGCATGCCGAAGGGCGTGCGGCCAAGCTGATGATTGAACGTGCGCGGGTGCAAGTTGCCGAATTGATCGGGTGTTTGCCAACGCAGGTTATTTTTACCGGATCGGCGACCGAGGCTGCGGCAATGGCTGTTGCGCAAAAGCACAAGCATGGCGGTGTGTTTTCCGCACTTGCGACCGAGCATGATTGTCTGGGTGCTTGGAGCGAGCAACCTGTGGCGGAATTGAACGGTGTTCAAGCGCTGGTTGCGGTCTCTGCGGCGAACAGCGAGACGGGGATTATGCGACCGGACGGGGCTGTGCCTGGGCAAGATGCAGTGGCCGAAGGGCAGAGTGTTGTGAGCGACATCACGCAGTTGGCGGGCAAAATGCCTGTTGTCTATGGTGCTGCGAGACCGGCGTATATGATCTTGTCTGCGCATAAGTTGGGCGGGCCGAAGGGCGTGGGTGCGTTCATTAACTTGACTGCGGATGATCCAACGCCGCTTTTGATCGGAGGCGGGCAGGAACAAAACCGCCGCTCCGGTACGGAGAACACCATCGGAATAGCAGGATTTGGCGCGGCTGCCGCTGCTGCAGCACAAGATGTGGCTTCTGGTCGGTGGGAAGAAATTGAAGAACTTAGAAACATTCTAGAATCCGCTCTTGCGGCCAGCGAAAAGAAGACTATTTTTGTCGGGAAAGCCGCGCGGCGTTTGCCCAACACGTCCTGCATCATTGCAGAGGGCTGGAAAGGCGAGACGCAGGTGATGCAGATGGATCTGGCAGGATTTGCCATTTCGGCCGGATCGGCCTGTTCGAGCGGCAAGGTCAAAGCCTCAACCGTGTTGCAGGCGATGGACTATGACGAGGGTCAAGCCGCAAGCGCCATTCGGGTGTCTTTGGGGCTTGAGACGACAAAAGAAGATGTGATGCGCTTTGCCGATACATGGCGGGCGAAATACGACAAACACCAACCGCGGGCCGCGTGATGGCCTGTTTGGGAAAAGGATGATGACCATGGACAGTGTGACCCTAGATCAAGGCAATTCCCAAACGGATGGCGGCGTCAAAGACGGCGTCGATCAGGAAACCGTGGATGCGGTGCGTGAGGTTGGTGGCAAATACAAGCACGGCTGGGCCACTGACATCGAGATGGAATATGCGCCCAAGGGCCTGACCACCGATATCGTGCGTTTGATTTCGGAAAAGAACGGCGAGCCGGAGTGGATGCTGGATTGGCGGCTGGAAGCGTATGACCGTTGGTTGACCAAGAAGGAGCCTGATTGGGCGATGGTGGATTATCCTGAAATCGACTTTCAGGACCAGTATTATTATGCTCGCCCAAAAAGCATGATCGACAAGCCAAAGTCGCTTGATGATGTTGATCCGAAGCTGCTTGAGACCTACAAAAAGCTGGGTATCCCGTTGAAAGAGCAAGCTATTCTTGCGGGCGTCGAGGGTGCCGAAGATATGTCTGATGCGCCACGCAAAGTGGCTGTGGATGCGGTGTTCGACTCAGTCTCAGTCGGGACGACGTTTCAGGATGAGCTGTTGAAGGCCGGTGTGATCTTTTGCTCTATCTCTGAGGCTGTGCGCGAACACCCCGAGTTGGTGCGCAAGTATCTGGGTACTGTTGTGCCCGTGTCTGACAACTTTTACGCGACGCTGAACTCTGCCGTGTTTAGCGACGGATCATTTGTCTACGTCCCTCCGGGCGTGCGTTGCCCGATGGAACTGTCGACGTATTTCCGCATCAATGCCGAAAACACCGGTCAATTCGAGCGCACGTTGATCATCGCCGACAAGGGATCATATGTGTCCTACCTGGAAGGCTGTACTGCGCCGCAGCGCGACGAGAGCCAGTTGCACGCCGCCGTGGTCGAAATCATCATCGAAGAAGACGCGGAAGTAAAATATTCCACCGTTCAGAACTGGTATCCCGGTGATGAAAACGGCAAGGGCGGCATCTACAACTTTGTAACCAAGCGCGCTGATTGCCGGGGAGACCGGGCAAAGGTGATGTGGACGCAAGTGGAAACCGGGTCTGCGGTGACGTGGAAATACCCGAGCTGCATCCTGCGCGGGGACGACTCGCAGGGTGAATTCTATTCAATTGCGATTGCCAACAACATGCAGCAGGCCGACACCGGCACCAAAATGATCCATCTGGGCAAGCGCACAAAGTCGCGTATCGTGTCCAAAGGTATTTCAGCGGGCAAAGCGCAGAACACCTATCGCGGGCTGGTGTCGATGCACCCCAAGGCCAAGGAGTCGCGTAATTATACCCAGTGCGACAGTTTGCTGATCGGCGACAAATGCGGGGCGCATACGGTGCCTTACATCGAGGTCAAGAACAACTCCAGCCGCGTTGAGCACGAGGCGACGACATCGAAAGTGGACGATGATCAGCTGTTCTATTGCCGTTCGCGCGGGATGGACGAAGAGGAAGCTGTTGCACTTGTTGTGAACGGGTTCTGCAAGGACGTGCTGCAGGCATTGCCAATGGAATTCGCTATGGAGGCCCAGGCGCTGGTGGCGATTTCGCTGGAAGGCTCTGTTGGTTGATGATCAGTACGCCGCCTTCACATACAAGGACACATGCAGACGCAGACTCCGACGTAATTCACGTGCCCAATTTGGGCCGTGTCGCTCTGCCGGTTGGGATCTTTTTGATCTGCGCACTGCTATTGAACGTCCTCGAGACACCCTATTTCCAGTATCTGGCAGCGGGGGCAGTGATTGCCGCTGAGCTTGGCTTTTGGTCGCTGCGACGCACAGGGGCGTCCAAGCCTATGAAAGCTGACGCACGCGCCCGCAACGTAAGTAAAATAGAGCGCAAGGCTGGATTTGAGAAACGCTATTCAGCATTCCAAATGGACGGCTCCGCTAATCAATCCGGACAGCAGAAATGACGCGAACCCGTGAACCTTTGGATCTGGATGCCACACTTTGGGCATTTCGAGAGAAACGTCCCGTGATTATTCATGATATCGACGTGTCAATATGCGAGATTCATGGCCATACTTTTAGGTTCGCCATGGATCGCGTTAAAGACCCGATACAGCGCCACAACCGCAACGGTCTTTTCTATGAAGAACCTGAATTGGCTCTGATCAAGGCGCACTTTCCGCAAGGTGGTACTTTTGTCGATATCGGTTCGAATATCGGCAATCATAGTCTGTTTGTGGCTGCATTTTTGCAGCCGGGAAAGATTATCTCGTTTGAACCCAATCCGCAGGCCTACAAGTTGCTGTTGGCGAACATCGCGCTTAATGGATTTCACGATGTTTTTGATCTGACGCACATCGGGCTAGGCTTGTCGGACACGCAGGCCAGCGGATTTGCGATGTCGGAGCAAACCCGCAACCTTGGCGGGGCGCGTATGCTGTCTGGCGAGGGTGATATTAAAACAATCACAGGGGACGCGGCATTGGCCAACGACACCCCAGACTTTCTCAAGATTGACGTGGAAGGCATGGAAATCCTTGCTTTGCGTGGCTTGCAGGAAACCATACGCCGCTGCGCGCCGATGATCCTGATCGAGGTAGATCAGGAGAATTATGATGCTTTCGACGCATGGGTGATAAGCGAAGGTTATGACGTGGTCGAAACCTTTCAGCGCTACCGCGTGAACAGGAATTTTCTACTGCGAAAATCGCAAGAAACCTAGTTGGCCAAGGCTAAATCATACAATTTGGGCGCAATACGACGCCACCAAGGAGACGACACATGCTGAGCATCAAAAACCTGAACGTGAAACTTGAAGAAGAGGATAAAATCATCCTCAAAGGTGTCGATCTGGAGGTTGAGGCCGGTAAGGTCCACGCCATCATGGGGCCAAACGGGTCTGGTAAATCGACGTTGTCTTACGTGTTGTCGGGCAAAGGCGGCTATGAGGTTACGGGCGGTTCTGCCGAGCTTGAGGGCAAGGATTTGCTGGAGATGGAGCCTGAAGACCGCGCAGCCGCAGGGTTGTTTCTGGCGTTTCAGTATCCTGTTGAGATCCCCGGCGTGGGCAACATGACCTTTTTGCGCACCGCAGTGAACGCACAGCGGAAATCGCGCGGCGAAGAGGAGATGTCAGCGGCAGAGTTCCTCAAAGTTGTGCGCGCCAAAGCGAAAGACCTCAAAATCGACGCGGACATGCTTAAGCGGCCTGTGAACATGGGCTTCTCCGGTGGTGAGAAAAAGCGCAATGAAATCTTGCAGATGGCCATGCTTGAGCCAAAGATGTGCATCTTGGACGAGACTGATTCAGGTCTGGACGTCGATGCGATGAAACTGGTGGCCGACGGTGTGAATGCCCTGCGTTCTGAGGGGCGCGCGTTCCTTGTGATCACGCACTACCAGCGTCTTTTGGACCACATCAAACCAGACGTGGTTCACATCATGGCAGATGGCCGGATCGTTAAAACAGGCGGGCCCGAGCTGGCGCTTGAGGTGGAAAACAACGGTTACGCCGATATTCTGGCCGAGGTGGCGTAATGACGCAACCCGCTACACAACTGACGGCCACCGAAGCCATGATTGCCGAGCTTCAGATGCCCGACACAGGGTGGTCAAAAGCTGCGCGCGCCGATGCGCTTGGGCGCTTGCGGGCGATGGGGCTGCCAGAACGGCGTGATGAATATTGGAAATACACCCGTCCCGACACACTCATTGCGCCCGTTGCCCCGAAAGCGGCGGTGTTCGACAATGATGAAAAGCCACTGTTTGATGATGTAGATCGCTTGAAGATCGTCTTTGTTGACGGGGTTTTTGACGCGGATGCCTCTGATGATCTGACGGGCGAGGGTCTGACGATTGAACGGCTTGCCACGGCGACCAGCGATCTGCATTGGGCGCGTGATTTTTATGGAACGCTTGAGACAAACGGTCAGACGCCTGTTGCACGCCCGCTTGCCGCGCTGAACACAGCCTTTGCAACGGACGGTGTCCTGATCCATGTGACAGGCGTTGTGAGTAAACCTGTAAGTCTGATTTATCGCCACTTATCAGAGAGTTCTGACGCGATCCTGCACCATTGCATCAAGATGGATGCGGGCAGTGAGCTGACTGTTCTTGAGAACGGCCCGGCGGCGGCGCGTTTCAACAAAGTCATGGAAGTCGACGTGGCGGATAATGCGACGTTCCACCATGTGAGGACCCAAGGCCGCGATCATGAACGCCGTGCTGCAACCCATATTTTTGCACGACTTGGCGCGGAATCGCTTTTCAAAAGCTTTACCTTGACGGTGAATGGTGTGCTGACCCGCAATGAATGCGTGATTGAGTTGACCGGTGATGACGCCTCTGCGCATGTCGCTGGTGCATGTGTGGGTGACGGTGTTTTCCACCACGATGATACGGTCTTTGTGACCCACGACGCCGTCAATTGCGAAAGCCGTCAGGTTTTCAAGAAGGTGCTGCGCAATGGTGCGGTTGGTGTTTTTCAGGGTAAAATCCTTGTCAAAGCGGGCGCGCAGAAAACCGACGGCTATCAGATCAGCCAGTCCTTGTTGCTTGATGACGACAGCCAGTTTTTGGCAAAGCCAGAGCTTGAGATCTATGCAGATGATGTCGCTTGTTCGCATGGGTCCACCTCTGGCGCAATTGACGAGGACGCGTTGTTCTATCTGCGGGCGCGGGGCATCACAAAAGCTGAGGCCACAAATCTGCTGACCTTGTCGTTTCTTGCCGAAGCAGTTGAGGAAATCGCCTCCGAAGAGATGCGGGATGAAATCAACAGCCGTGTCGCGGCTTGGCTTGAGCGTCACCGCAGCTGATGTCGGCAACCTTGCGCATTGCCGGAATGTACCGGCGGCCACGCACCATTGTGCGCAGCATACTGGATGAGGGGACGCGCGAGGACCGCGCGCTCATTTTCCTGGTGTTGGGTTGTTTGATGGTGTTCGTAGCCCAGACACCGCGTCTGGCGCGTCAGGCGTTCTTGACCGGTGAAGACCTGAGCATGCTGTTGGGGGCAACGCTGATGGCGTGGATCTTTATCGCGCCGCTGCTGCTTTATCTGGTGGCAATGCTGATATTTGGCATTGCAAAGGTACTGAGGTCCAAGATGACGGCTTATGGAGCGCGGGTTGCGCTGTTTTGGGCGCTGTTGGCATGTGCGCCCGTGATGTTGTTATGGGGGCTGACCGCCGGGTTCATCGGACCGGGCCCCGAAATGACGGGAACAGGCATTCTCTGGGTTGTCTTCTTCTTGTGGTTTTTCGTAAGTGGCCTGATTGAGGCAGCAAAAGGTGGCTGATTTGGACCGCGCGTATTTTTTTGATCTGGCACAGGACACGCTGCGCCAACCGCGCAAGGCGGCGGCCCAGATAATCGCGCTGCAATTGCCGCGTGATGTGTTGTGGACCGGGCTTGCGTTGGTTGCGGTGTTCAACACGGTTCTGGTGTATTTCCTTGCAGGCATTTCCAGCGGTGCTTTGCCGCTGCCCAGCTATTTTGACGCACCTTTGACGCTGTTTATGCTGCTGACGGGCGTGTTGGTTGTCTATATCCATGCGCTGTATTGGACCGGGCTTGCGTTAGGCGGGCAGGGTGCTTTGATGGACGTTCTGGCGCTATTCGTCTGGTTCAACATCCTGCGCGCCGTGGCGCAATCTGCGGTGGTTGTGCTGACCTTGGCCATACCGGCGATGGGTTTGTTGTTGTCGCTGGTTGTTGCTGTTTGGGGGCTTTGGATCATTTTGAACTTTATTGCCGCCGCATTGAACCTGCCGTCGGCGTTTCATGGATTGGCCGTGATGGTGATCGCAGCCATCGGCGCGATACTGGGGCTTGGGATTATCCTCAGCCTGATTGGCTTGGGCGGACAAGGAGCGACGTGATGTTTGATGTCACCAAAGTACGCAGCGATTTTCCCATTCTTTCACGCAAAGTGAATGGCAAACCTCTGGTCTATCTGGACAGCGGCGCGTCCGCGCAAAAACCGCAGGTGGTGATCGACGCGATTACACGCGGCTACGCCGAGGAATATGCGAATGTGCACCGGGGTCTGCATTTTCTATCCAATCTGGCGACGGATAAATACGAGGCTGTGCGCGCTACCATTGCGCGTTTTCTGAACGCCGCGTCCGAAGATGAGATCGTGTTCAATTCGGGCACCACGGAAGGCATCAACACCATCGCCTATGGCTGGGCCATGCCGCGCATGCAGGCGGGCGACGAAATTATCCTGAGCGTGATGGAGCATCACGCCAACATTGTGCCGTGGCATTTTCTGCGTGAACGCCAAGGCGTTGTTATCAAATGGGTCGACGTCGACAGTACAGGCGCGCTTGATCCTCAGGCCGTCATCGACGCGATGGGTCCGCGCACCAAGCTGGTCGCAATCACCCATC
>JAFMHE010000323.1 GCA_017854675.1 Paracoccaceae bacterium
GATGGCTATGCCGCAGGGCTGGTGCGCCCGATCACGCCCGCGCAACTGCCGATACATCCTGCGTCGCCGTTTCACCGGTTTCCAAGCCAGTTGCGCAAAAGTACGATGATTGTCACCCGCCCCGCACATGCCCGCGCGGATCGCGCAAAGGCAGCCGCGCGGGTGCGAGGCGGCGAGATCGTGACCCTGCTGAACATGTCGCCCACGGCCCTGTTCCATCATGTGCGGTTCGAGGGAGACGGCGTCTGGGTGCAGTATGGTGGTCTGTTCGGTCGTTCTGATCGCGCAGCGCCGTTGTTCCGCCTGACCACACGTGCGCGGCGCGCAGAAAAAGAGCGTAAACGTGTCGCACTGCAGCGAGGTCTTTCGCATAAATGACATAATTGCTTGAAATTTTTTGCATAATTGCCGTTTTTAGGTCACGTTTGATAACTAGGAAAAAATCAAGGCGGATAATATCGCTGGATTTTAGAGGGAATTTGAGTATGGGCCAAAAAGTTACAAAGGCGGTATTTCCCGTTGCAGGTATGGGAACACGGTTTTTGCCGGCAACGAAATCTGTGCCCAAGGAAATCATGACCCTCGTGGATCGCCCGCTGATCCAATACGCCATTGATGAGGCGCGTGCGGCTGGCATTACCGAGTTTATATTTGTGACCTCGCGCGGCAAAGGTGCGCTTGAGGACTATTTTGACCATGCGCCCCAGCTAGAACAAGAATTGAAAAACAAGAACAAGACCAAGCTGCTGGAAGTGCTAGAAAGCACCAACATGGACAGCGGTGCGATTGCCTATATCCGCCAGCACAAGGCGCTGGGGCTTGGCCACGCCGTTTGGTGCGCGCGTCGTTTGATCGGGGATGAGCCCTTTGCGGTGATCCTGCCTGATGATGTGATCGCGGCAGAAAAACCCTGTCTGCAGCAGATGATCGAAGCTTACGCCGAAACCGGCGGCAATATGGTCGCCGCGATGGAAGTCGCACCGGAGCGCACGTCATCTTACGGTGTTCTCGATATTGCGGACGACATGGGCGAGATGGTCAAGGTGAGGGGTATGGTGGAAAAGCCGAAGGCCGAAGATGCGCCATCGAACTTGGCCGTAATCGGCCGCTACATTCTGTCGCCCTCTGTGTTGCAGAACCTCAACAACATCAAATCCGGCTCTGGCGGTGAAATCCAACTGACCGATGCAATCGCGCGTGACATTGAACTGTCGAACAACGTTTACGGCTACCGGTTCAAGGGGCAGCGGTTTGACTGCGGTTCCAAATCGGGGTTTTTGCAGGCGACTGTCGCATTTGGGCTTGCACGCGAAGAGCTGCGCGATGATCTGAAGGGGTATCTGGAAGATATCATGCAAGCAGGCATCTAAACGCGAGGGCAGACCGACATGGGCAACGTTTTGGTGACAGGCGGGGCCGGGTATATCGGCTCTCATGCGTGCAAGGCGCTCAAGGCGGCAGGGCATATGCCTGTGACCTTTGATAATCTTGAAACCGGCTGGCAGGACGCCGTGAAATTCGGCCCGTTCGAGCAGGGAACCCTGCTGGACCGTGCGCGTCTGGATGAGGTGTTTGCCAAATATCAGCCAGTTGCCGTGATGCATTTTGCCGCCCTTAGCCAAGTGGGTGAAAGCATGTCGATGCCGGGTCTGTATTGGCGCAACAACGTCATGGGATCCCTGAACCTGGTCGAGGCAGCGGTGGCAGCGGGTTGTCTGGATTTCGTGTTTTCATCGACCTGCGCTACTTATGGTGATCAGGACAATGTCGTGCTGGATGAAAACTCTGCCCAGCATCCGATCAACGCCTATGGTGCGTCCAAACGCGCGATTGAGGATATTCTGCGTGATTTTGAGGCGTCAGATGGCCTGCGGCATGTAATCTTTCGTTATTTTAACGTCGCTGGCGCTGATCCTGACGGCGAAGTGGGTGAATTCCACCAACCAGAGACACATCTGGTTCCGCTGATGCTGGACGCGATAGAGGGCAAGCGCGATGCACTGACGATCTTTGGCACCGATTACGACACACCTGATGGCACCTGTATTCGCGACTATGTCCATGTTTGCGATCTGGTGGATGCGCATATTCTGGGGCTGAAATGGCTGGCGGATGGCAAGGGCAGCCGTGTATTTAACCTTGGCACCGGTCACGGGTTTTCGGTGCGCGAGGTGATTGACCACAGCCGCGCCGTGACCAATCGCGCGGTGCCCTTCAAGGAGGGTGCGCGCAGGGCTGGCGATTGCACGAAACTGGTGTCCGGCTCTGCCCGCGCCGAGACTGAACTGGGCTGGTCGCCGCACCGATCCACCCTCAAGCAGATGATTGCAGATGCGTGGAAATGGCACCAGACCGGCCATTACGATCAATAACATGCCGCCGGCCCATTTGCTTGACCTGACACGGACCCTGCGGCGCGCGGGGCGTTTGGCGACAGGTGTGGACCGCGTTGAGCTGGCATACCTTGACCATTTTGCGCGCGCGGACTTTCCTGCTTTCGGCATCATACGCACGCCCTTCGGATATCTCCTGCTGGACAAAGCGGGGTTGCAGGCGTTTCAAGCGCGGCTCACGGGGCAGGTGGCTTGGGGGCGCGCAACATTGCTGTCGAAACTTGTGCGTGGGCGCAATGGGGCCGTGCAACATGCCGAAAGTGATCTGCGCAGGTTTGCTGTTGGCCGCTGCACCCGCAGCCGATTGCCCCATCTGCTGCACACACATCTGCGCAGCGGGTTCGCCTACTACAATGTCGGTCACAGCAACCTGACCGAACGGATGCTTGCAGGCGTTAAATCAGCGGGCGGCAGGGTTCACGCAATGATTCACGATGTGATCCCGCTGGAGTACCCGCAGTACCAGCGCGCCGAGACCATCGCGCCCTTTCGTGCCAAGGTTGCGTGGGTCAGCGCCCATGCAGATCGCATCATCTATAATTCGCGCGACACGCAGCGCCGTGCTGAACCCTATCTTGCGCAAATGGGGCGCATCCCGCCGTTTATTGTTGCGCATTTGGGGGCAATCCCGCCAGTCGCGGATGCCGCTCAATTGCCACCGGGTTTGCCGCCGGAACAGCCCTATTTCGTGACGCTTGGCACAATAGAGCCGCGCAAGAACCATGAATTCTTGCTGGATCTATGGGATCAAATGGGCCCTGACGCGTCACCCTTGCTGATCTGTGGCAGCCGTGGATGGAACAATGACGCAGTGTTCAGACG
>JAFMHE010000002.1:0-40169 GCA_017854675.1 Paracoccaceae bacterium
GATCGACCGTGACAGATGCCGAGCGGCATGCGGATCACCTGCTTGCATAGCGGGAATGAACCGCAGCTTGTTGGCGGCACCCAGCCCAAGCAACACTGCAACCAGCGCCACCTTGAGGATCAGCGCCTGCCCATATCCGGTGCTCAACAGCGCACCGAACGAGCCGACAAGCATATAGCTCAGATACACGCCGACAACGATCAATGCGGGGATCACAGCCATGGCAATAAGGCCAAACCGATGCCCAAGTTCCGCAGCATCCGGCCAATGCACGGGGGTGCGGGCCAAACGACTGAGAGGGATAAGTATGCCGATCCAGAATGCAACAGCGCCCAGATGAACCACCAATGCGCCGTCAAGCAAGGCAGTGTCGCGGGTCGAGACATGGCTGACAAGCGGGAATGACCAAAGGACAACAAGCCCGCCAAAGCCCGACAGCCAGAGCCCTGCGCGGCCCAAGAACAGACCTGCAATCAACAGACCAAGCCCCAAAACGCGGCACAACAGCGCCGTGCCCACCGAGGTTCCCCAAAGCAGGGCCAGCATCTCCGGATCGGTCATTCCGCTTGCATCCCCTGTCAGATTGGCACCGCCCAAAGAAAATGACAAAAGCGCTGCCGCCAGCCCCAACACCGCAAATATCAATGCAGGTCCTCTGTATCGGTCCAGCCGAAACACCAAAGCAACAATGACAGTGCCAACCGCCGTCAGGACGCCCAGATAAAGCGCACCCTTCGCTATGATCGCCGCGAGCCCCCAGATATCCGGCATGCTTACTCTACGACAAAGCTGAAAGAGCCGGTCATCGTATGACCGTCAGCCCCCAAGCCGCGCCAATCAATCAGATAAGTGCCACTTCCCATGGATTGCATCGGGACGGTGAAATCTATTTCCATCCCCTTGTAGGCGCTCAGATCCAGATCGACGGCGGGCTGATCGGCATGCGTCATGCTTACCCTTGTCAGGCGGATGTCATGCAAAAAGTTCATGACAACTTCGGTAGGCGCCTCGGCCAAAACCGCCTCATGGGCCGGTGTCGTCTCGTCCATGGCGGAATGCGCCACAGCGCTTGTCGCCCAAACCGCAATCAGCCCGGCAAGTAGTATATTTTTCATGTGCTTTTCCTCATGCGCCATCAGTTGATTCCGTTGGCGCGTTGTAATTCCCGAATGTAGGCGATGATCAATGTGACATCGCCACGTGTCAGACCCTCGACCACCGGCATATCGCCGAACGGCCAATGATGCGCGCGCACGCCAAGGGCCACCGCCCGCTGGAAGCTCTCGTCCGCATGGTGGCTCGGCTCATAGATGATGTGAACAAGCGGCGGTGCGATACCGTCCAGTCCCGCCGCATTAATACCATGACAGGAGGCGCAGTTCGCCTCAAACGCCAGCTGCCCGATCTGCGCGTTCTGCGTCAGGGTGTCCGGCAGGTTCACGCTAAGGATGGCGGTGGCGTCAGTAGGCGCAATCGAACTGTCGGTGCCGGTGTCGCGCACAAGAGGCGCAAAAGTGAACCAGACGCCCAGCGCGATGACGATCGCACCGGCACCCATTATGAACTTTATCAATACCACAGCCTCTCAGACGTTTTGTGACAGCGATACGTGTTCCAGCAGGTGGAAGGTCAAGGGTTAATTGGTCGCGCGTCTTGCGAAAGGGATGTTCCAGTGCGTCAAACTTTGGACCAGTCAGGCTATATTCGGCAGCTGACCACTGAACCAATGATACGGCGACGGATATCGGGTATAACAGTCAGATACAGCCATCCCGCGCGTCTCAACACCCTGCTGGGTCACGCCGTTAGCCGAAGGTGGATATCGGTGTGTGAAAGTCGGCAAAATCCAGACCATACCGATTGCGAGGGCCTTTAATCTCCACAAACGCCAAGTTGTTGAGGATAATGACCGCGATCACCTAAATCTGCTCTTTTACTTGGACAATTGGGACCACGACGATACACGTGGCACCTATGTCTGGGAACAACACGAAGACCTGAACGCGGATGTCTTCGTTGGCGAAACGGCCTGCTGATGGCTGGAACGCTACCCGCTCTATGATCCGACGCAAGAGTATCTGGAGATGTATCTGCCAGACCCACCTCGGGTGATTGGCTTGCGCCGGCCAAAGCCAGTTGGAAATCCCATCCTCGCGCAGACATCCGCGCCTGGAGGTTTTGCGACCCAATGCCGGGCAAAGGCATGCCGAATGGATAACTTTTGCGACACCAAAAGGCGGCCAAAACAGACAGCCTTCTTGGTCAGTTCACTGCGCTAAGCTGATATCCCGGCGCGGCAACCGCTTGAACGGATGTAATCGGATCCTGCCCGATCCATGTCGTGCGCTCGATCACAAGCAGCGCATCGCCCGCCTTTGTGGACAGATGTTCGGCGCTCTCACCCTCGGCATTCATGGCGAAAAACCGCACGTCAACCCGGCTGTAAGGCTTGTTACGCACGAGCCATTCATTCGCACTTTCAACCTTGAGATCAACGTTCAGAATATCCGGGGTCGATCTGGTATCCACCCAGCGGTCTTCAAAGATATAGGGGCGGTTGTCAGCAAGATGCAGTGCCTTGACGTGCAGCATCTGCACGGTTTGCTGGATGCCGAAACGCGCCATGACAGACAATGGCGTGTCGTCCAGCGAACGGCTGATCAACTGATAGTCGTACTTGCTGCCGCGCTGTTCGACCTCGCGCCGCGTGATGGGAATGTCGAAAGTGGCGCGCGTCACCGGGTCTATTTTAACCTGTGTGCCGCCTTTGCGCTTACGCTCGACCAGACCGGTTTGCGACAGTTCCTGCATCGCGCGATGCACTGTTGTGCGTGCGCAGCCAAGCTCGAGCGCGATGTCCTCGTCACGAGGCAGTTTGTCACCTGGCGCATAGGTTCTGTTTAGAATGCGCGCACGGATTTCGTCGCGCACGTCAGTCCAGGAAAGGCGCGTCTGCCCTGTCAAATGTTGGTCTCCAGTTGGCGCATCGTCATTTTGAAGTTGTTGACTATCGCGTCACGCCTGAAATGGCGACCCTCCTTGACGACATGGCGCCCTGCGCTCCAGACATCACGCACGCAGGCCTGCCCGCCGCCGCCGAAAATCAGACTGTCCAGCATTGCATCACCCTGCCGGTTGCACAGCCAGCGATTGTCATCATCAAGGCCCACCAGATCGGCCCACGCGCCCACCTCGATCGCACCGGATTGCCGCCCACCCGCCTGCGCCCCGCCCTTGACGGCGGCCTCGTACAGCACCCGCCCCGTAGAGCGATCTTGGGCCGCCAGTGCCGCGCGCGACAGGTCGCGCAGGCGTTGCGAATATTCGAGCGTTTTGAGTTCTTCGAACAGCGAGATGTGCACGTTTGAATCAGAACCAAAACCGATTGTCCCGCCCTGCCCCAGATAAGTCGTACCGTTGAAGATGCCATCACCAAGGTTGGACTCTGTCAAAGGGCAAAGCCCTGCAACCGCCCCAGTCTGGGCAAGTGCGGTGGTCTCGGCTTCGGTCATCTGGGTGCAGTGGATCAGGCACCAACGCGCGTCAACGGTGTGATTGGCCAGCAGCCATTCAGTCGGGCGGGCGTTCAAAAAGCTGCGCACCTCGTCCACTTCGGCCACTTGTTCGGCCAGATGCATATGGATCGGGCCCTGACCCGCTTGCGCAAGAACCGCGCTTAGCCCCGCAGGATCAACCGCGCGCAACGAATGCGGCGCCATACCGGAATTAAAGTCGTCCAGACCCGATGCAGCAGCAGAAACAGCACCCTCATGAAGGCGCAAGAACCCATCAGGGTCGTTGCCGAACCGTTGTTGGCCCCCATTCAAAGGCCGCAAATCGCAACCGCCGAACTGGTAATGCACTGGCAACAAGGTCAGACCAATGCCCGAATGAACGGCCGCCGCGACGATCCGCTCGGACATCTCGGCAAGGTTGTCGTAGGGCACACCGCCCACATCATGATGCAAGTAGTGGAATTCAGCGACCGCGCCATAGCCCGCCTCCAGCATCTCCATGAACACAAGACCGGCGATGGCCTCCACGTGATCCGGCGTCAACTGATCCAGAAATTTATACATCAACCGCCGCCAGCTCCAGAAACTGTCACTCGGGTCCGGGCCGCGTGCTTCGGTTAGCCCGGCCATAGCGCGTTGAAACGCATGGCTATGCACGTTGAGCGGGGACGGCAGCAGCAACGCAGTGCGATGCGTTGGCGTTTGGGTTTGCTCTCCCACGCGGGCGGTTCGACCACTCGCGTCGATTGTAACCTCCATATCGCTTTGCCACCCTTGGGGGGAAAGCCCTTGTTTTGCGTGGATTATCTGCAAAGCAATAACTCCGTTGACTTTATTAAGTAGGTACATATTAATATTATGTAAGCTTTAACGCAAGGACACATGATGACGCCCCCTCTGGTCATGATCGGCCTGACAGCCGCCACGATGATTGAAGACACCAGCAGCTATGGCTTGGTGGAGGATGCGGCAATTGTCGTTGTGGACGGACATATCGAATGGGTTGGCCCCGCCACCGCGTTGCCAGCCAATTACAGCGAATACGAACACAAAAGTTATGGCGCGCGCCTTGTCACGCCTGCCTTGATTGATTGCCACACACACATCGTGCACGGCGGCAACCGCGCCCGCGAATTCGAAATGCGGCTGAACGGCGCGAGTTACGAACAAATCGCACGCGCGGGCGGCGGGATCGTTTCGACCGTCGCAGCGACGCGTGGTGCAAGCGAGGCCGAGCTGTTGGCTGCCGCCCTGCCCCGGGTCGATGCGCTCATCGCGCAAGGCGTGGCCACCCTCGAGGTCAAATCCGGCTACGGTCTGGACCGCGATACCGAACTCAAGATGTTGCGCGTGGCCCGCGCTTTGGGCCAGCAGCGCCCTGTTCGCGTGATGACCAGCTTTCTGGGCGCGCATGCAGTGCCAAGCGGAATGGATGCTGATCGCTACATAGATACTGTCTGCCTTCCCACACTTAAGGCCGCCCATGCCGAAGGGTTGGTGGATGCGGTGGATGGTTTCTGCGAAGGCATCGCCTTTGACACCGTCCAAATCGCACGGGTGTTCGACACCGCGCGTGCGCTGGGGCTGCCGGTCAAACTCCACGCAGAGCAACTCAGTCATATCGGCGGGACGGCACTGGCGGCGGCTTACAGCGCGATGTCAGCCGATCACGTGGAATATGCGACCCCCGCCGATGCCGCAGCACTTGCGGTTGCAGGCACCGTTGCTGTCTTGCTGCCCGGCGCATTCTATACAATCCACGAGACCCAAGCGCCCCCGGTCCAGGCGTTCCGCGACCACGGTATCGCGATGGCCGTCGGCACAGATTGGAACCCTGGCTCATCCCCGCTCGGCTCTGTTCTTTTGGCGATGAACATGGCGTGCACGCTGTTCCGCATGACCCCTGCTGAAGCGCTTGCGGGCACGACGCGTAACGCCGCCCGCGCCCTAGGTTTGAGCGATTGCGGGCGCATCGCACCCGGAATGCGCGCAGATCTGGCGATCTGGAATGTGCGTGATCCGGCGGAACTATCCTATGGCATCGGAATCAATCCCTTGCACGCGCGCATCTTTGGTGGCTCAGCATGACCCAGATCCTTTACCCCGGTGCCACGGCCTTGCCCGCCTTGGAGACCCTTTGGCGCACCTCTGGCCCGGTCGCACTTGATAGCGCTGCGCGCGACGCTGTTGAGGCATCCGCCCACGTCGTCGCAGCCGCGGCACAGGGCGATACGCCTGTCTACGGCATCAACACAGGTTTCGGCAAACTCGCCTCTGTCCGTATTGCCCCCGATGACAC
Source organism: Paracoccaceae bacterium (assembly GCA_017854675.1). Lineage (GTDB taxonomy): Bacteria > Pseudomonadota > Alphaproteobacteria > Rhodobacterales > Rhodobacteraceae > Sulfitobacter. The sequence goes on from JAFMHE010000002.1 coordinate 5,815, forward strand.
CGAAACGCTCCAGCGTAACTTGATCCTGTCCCATTGCTGCGGGGTCGGCGATGTGCTGGAGCCCGCAACCACCCGCCTGATGATGGCGCTCAAGCTGCTCTCGCTCGGGCGTGGCGCATCTGGCGTGCGGTGGGAGATATGCACGCAAATCGAAGCCATGCTGACGCGTGGTGTTCTGCCCGTGATCCCCGTGCAAGGTTCGGTGGGCGCGTCTGGTGATCTGGCCCCGTTGGCGCATATGGCCGCCGTGATGATCGGAGAGGGCGAAGCGCTTTATGATGGCAGGAAAATGCCAGGCGGTGAGGCACTGGAAAAGGCTAGGCTGACGCCTGTTGTTCTGGGCGCGAAAGAAGGCCTCGCACTGATCAACGGAACGCAATTTTCGACGGCTTGCGCCCTTGCTGGATTGTTCGAGGGTTGGCGCGCGGCAATATCTGCTGTCGTCACATCGGCCATGTCGACAGATGCCATTATGGGATCGACCGCGCCGCTCAACCCCGCAATCCACAGCCTGCGCGGCCACCAAGGCCAAATCGACGTGGCCGCTGCAATGACAAAACTGCTGGATGGCAGTGCCATCCGCAACAGCCACCTTGATGGCGACACACGCGTACAAGACCCGTATTGCATCCGCTGCCAGCCCCAAGTGACAGGCGCGGCGATCGACGTGTTGCGGTTTGCCGGACGCACTCTGGAAATCGAAGCAAACGCCGTTACCGATAACCCGCTGGTGATAGCCGCAACAGGCGAAATCCTGTCAGGCGGTAATTTCCATGCGGAGCCAGTCGCCTTTGCAGCCGATCAAATCGCGCTCGCGCTGGCAGAAATCGGGGCCATCTCGCAGCGCCGTGTTGCGCTGATGGTTGATCCGACGCTTTCGTTTGATCTGCAGCCCTTCCTGACCCCCGAACCGGGCCTGAATTCTGGTCTGATGATCGCAGAAGTCACAACCGCCGCCTTGATGAGCGAGAACAAGCATCTGGCCAACCCCTGTTCGACGGACAGCACGCCCACCTCAGCCAATCAGGAAGATCACGTCAGCATGGCCGCGCATGGGGCACGGCGGCTTTCCAAGATGACAGCCAACCTTTCGGTCATTGTGGGGATCGAAGCGATGTGCGCCGCGCAAGGCATCGAACACCGCGCACCGCTGACCACCTCAGGGCCGTTACAATCGGCCATGGCCTGTTTGCGCGCCGTTGTCCCCAGCCTGCGCGAAGACCGCTACCTTGCACCCGATATCCTGGCAGCCTCTGAGGCCATCACCTCGGGCAGCCTCGCCGCTGCCGCCGGATTGGAGATGAGCCTGTGAGCTTTGTCGAAGTGACCCGAGGCGATAGCCCTGTGGTGCTTGGCCTCCCGCATACCGGCACCGGTTTACCAAGCGAATGCCTTGCAGAACTGAATGAAACCGGGCGGGCGATTGCAGATACCGATTGGCATATTCACAAGCTTTACGCGGACCTGCTGAACAATCCGAGCAGTGTCCGCACAACCGTCCACCGCTACGTGATCGACGTAAATCGCGACCCCTCGGGCCAAAGTCTTTATCCCGGACAAAATACCACCGGACTTTGCCCGCTGACCGATTTTGACGGCGTGCCGATCTATCTGGACGGCCAAGCGCCCGGAGCAGCAGAGATAGAGCGCCGCCGCATCGCCTATCACGCCCCCTATCACGCCGCGCTAGCGGCCGAGTTGCAGCGGGTCAAAGCGATCCACGGGTTCGCGGTGCTATACGATTGTCACTCGATCCGTTCGTATATTCCATTTCTGTTTGATGGCACGCTGCCCGATTTCAACATCGGCACAAATACCGGAATGACCTGTGACCCGACCCTAGAGACCGCCGTCGCAAACCTGTGCCACTCGGCCAAGGGCTATACCACAACAGCTAACGGGCGCTTTAAAGGCGGTTGGACCACGCGCCACTACGGCCAACCCGCGCAAGGCATACACGCCATCCAGATGGAACTGGCGCAATCCACCTACATGATCGAACGCGATCCTTGGACCTATGTCAGCGAAATTGCCGATCGCACCCGCACCCATCTGAAAACAATTCTAGAAACTCTGTCCGACTGGAGGCCTCAATGAGCGACCCGCGCAAGAACACCCGCGATATATATCCCGCAACCGGCACCGAACTGACCGCCAAAAGCTGGCAAACCGAAGCGCCGTTGCGGATGCTGATGAATAACCTTCACCCCGATGTGGCCGAAAACCCGCATGAACTGGTGGTCTATGGGGGCATCGGGCGCGCCGCGCGCACATGGCAGGATTTCGATTGCATCGTCGCCACCCTGCGTGACCTCGAGTCCGATGAAACGCTGGTCGTTCAATCAGGCAAACCCATCGCCATCGTCAAAACCCACACGGATGCCCCGCGCGTTTTGATCGCCAATTCCAACCTGGTGCCACATTGGGCCACATGGGACCATTTCAACGAACTCGATAAAAAGGGCTTGGCCATGTATGGCCAGATGACCGCCGGATCGTGGATCTACATCGGCAGCCAAGGGATTGTGCAAGGCACCTATGAAACCTTCGTAGAGGCCGGCCGCCAACACTATGGCGGGGACCTCAAGGGCAAGTGGATCCTTACAGGCGGTCTTGGTGGCATGGGGGGCGCCCAGCCTCTGGCCGCTGTGATGGCTGGCGCCTGCTGTTTGGCCGTCGAATGCAACAGCGACAGCATCGATTTCCGGCTTCGCACCCGCTATGTCGATGAGCGCGCCGAGACCCTGGATGAAGCGCTTGAAATGATCGAACGCTGGACAAAAGCGGGTGAAGCCAAGTCTGTGGGCCTTTTGGGCAATGCAGCCGATATCTTTCCCGAACTGTACCGCCGCGGCGTGCGTCCCGACATGGTCACCGACCAAACCAGCGCCCATGACCCACTGAATGGCTACCTGCCGCAGGGCTGGGGCATGGCGGAATGGAAAGCCAAGCGCGAAAGTGACCCCAAGGCTGTGGAAAAGGCCGCCCGCGCCAGCATGAAGGTGCATGTGGCAGCAATGGTGGATTTCTGGAACGCCGGCGTGCCCACACTGGATTACGGAAACAACATCCGCCAAGTCGCGCTGGAAGAAGGGCTGGAAAATGCCTTTGCCTTCCCCGGATTTGTGCCCGCCTACATCCGCCCCCTGTTTTGCCGCGGCATTGGCCCTTTCCGCTGGGTGGCCCTGTCGGGTGATCCCGAGGATATCTACAAGACCGATGCAAAGATGAAGGAACTTTTTCCGGAGAACACACACCTGCACAATTGGCTCGACATGGCGCGTGAGCGCATCGCCTTTCAGGGCTTGCCCGCACGGATCTGCTGGATCGGCCTCGGAGATCGACACAAGGCAGGTCTCGCCTTTAACGAAATGGTCGCCAGCGGTGAATTGAAAGCGCCTGTTGTCATTGGTCGTGACCATTTGGACAGCGGCTCTGTTGCGTCGCCCAACCGCGAGACGGAGGCGATGAAGGATGGCTCGGATGCGGTATCGGACTGGCCGCTGCTTAACGCGCTGGTCAACACCGCGTCGGGCGCCACGTGGGTCAGCATCCACCACGGCGGCGGCGTCGGTATGGGGTTCAGCCAGCATTCCGGCGTTGTGATCTGTGCCGACGGCACCCCAGAGGCCGCAAAACGGATCGAACGCGTGCTTTGGAACGACCCTGCCTCGGGTGTCTGGCGGCACGCAGATGCAGGCTATGAGGATGCACTGGCTTGCGCACGGGAAAACGGCCTGCGTCTGCCCCGTATCCTTGGCAACTGACCTTAACAAAAAGCCGCATCAGACGGCTGAACCACAACGAAACAATCACTCAACCAATAAGGAAAAAACACATGGATAGACGTAAATTCTTGGCCGCAGGCGGTGTCGGCGTTGCGGCAACCGCCCTTGCAGCACCGGCAGTCGCACAAGACGTGCGCAACTGGAAACTGGTGTCCGCATGGCCAAAAAACCTGCCAGGACCCGGTGTCGCGGCTCAAACACTGGCTGACCGGATCACCACCCTGTCGGGCGGGCGCATCAACGTCACACTTTATGCAGCCGGTGAAATCGTCCCCGGCAACGGCGTGTTCGATGCAGTGTCCGAAGGGACAGCCGAACTCTATCACGCGGTCCCGGCCTATTGGGGCAGCAAATCCAAGGGCATCCTGCTTTTTGGTTCGCAGCCCTTTGGCCTGCGCGCAGACGAGCAATTCGGCTGGATGTATCACGGCGGCGGCCAAGCGCTGTATGACGAGATGTATGGCCGGTTCGGGATCAAGCCGTTTTTGTGTGGCAACTCCGGCCCACAATGGGCAGGCTGGTTCAAGAAAGAAATCAACTCTGTTGAAGACCTGAAGGGCCTGAAATTCCGCACCACGGGCATCGCTTCGCAGATGGCGGCCAAACTTGGCATGGCAGCAGAAGCCATGTCGGGCCCCGCAATGTTCCAGGCACTTCAGACCGGCGCACTGGACGCAGGCGAATTCATCGGACCATGGACCGACAGCGCCCTCGGTTACTATCAAGTCGCGCCATATTACTACTGGCCCGGCGTCGGTGAGCCATCTTCTGCCGAAGAATGCGGCGTGAACGCGGACGTCTTTGCCGAGTTGCCGGATGATCTGAAGGAAGTCGTCACCCAAGCCTGTCAGGGTCTCTATAACCCGGTCTGGACCGAGTACATGACCAAGCACGCGCAATCGTTGCAAACGCTGGTATCAGAGCACAACGTTCAGGTGCGCAAGCTGCCCGACGATGTCATCGCGGCCATGGGCGTAGCGGCACAAGAGATCATGGAAGAGTACTTGGCCGATGACGACGAATTGGTCGTCCGCATCACCGAGAGCTTTATCGCTTACCGCGACCTCGTAGGTGGTTACATGACCTATGCCGACAACGGGCAGATGAACGCCCGTTCCGGTGTGTTCGGTTACTAATATCCCAGCAGTGCGCGGCCCAAGGTCGCGCACTGCAAACACCCCTAAAAACGAGAGCAGATCATGCTTGGAATAGCCAGAACAATTGACCAGATGAACCGCGCTGTGGCCGGCGCGATCAAATGGCTAGCGCTGATCATGGTTCTCGTTCAGTTCTGTATCGTTATCGGGCGATATGTGTTTGGTTTCAACTCCATCGCGGCGCAGGAAAGCGTGCTTTATATGCATGCAACGCTGTTCATGCTGGGGGCCGGATACACGCTATTGGTGGACAAGCACGTCCGTGTGGATGTGTTCTATGCCAAGGCCAGCCCTACGACCCGCACCCGCATCGACATCTTTGGACATATTTTCCTGCTGATCCCTTCGATGATTGCCCTGCTTTATTGGTCTTGGCCGTCTGTCCGCAACTCCTGGAAAATCCTCGAAGGCCCGATTTCGGTCGGCGGGATAGAGGCAGTATTCTTGCTCAAATCCTTGATCCCCGCTTTCTGCATCCTGATCTTGCTTCAGTCGCTCTCGCTGCTGATCCGCCTGCTCCTTGAGGAGACCAAGGCATGACTGAATATCTCGACCTGATCATGTTCGCCGTTTTGATGGTGGCGATACTGTCCGGCTTTCCGGTGTCATTCGCAATTGCGGGTGTCGCCGTGGGCTTTGCCTATCTGGGCTGGAGCCTTGGTATAATGGATGTATCGCTTTTGGGTGCGTTGGGTCAGCGCGCGTTCGGCTTGCTTACGAATACCGTGCTCATTGCCATTCCCGTCTTTGTTCTTATGGGGGCCATTCTGGAAAAAAGCAAGATCGCTGAAGATTTGCTTGATACTATGGGACGCAGTTTTGGCCAATTGCGCGGGGGACTTGGCATCTCGGTGGTTTTGGTCGGTGCGCTGCTGGCCGCCTCGACCGGTATCGTTGGCGCGACGGTTGTCGCGATGGGCATGATCGCCCTGCCTACCATGCTGCGCGCAGGCTATAATCCGGCCCTGTCCGCAGGTATTGTCTGCACAGCTGGTACATTGGGTCAGATCATTCCGCCCTCCACGCTGCTGATCATTCTCGCGGATGTGATGTCGAATTCCTACCAGCAGGCGCAATATGAACAGGGCAAATTTTCGGTCGAGGCCCTGTCTGTCGGACAGTTTTTTGCTGCTGCGATGATCCCGGGGCTGCTGCTTGTCACGCTCTATCTGCTTTATATCCTGATCCGCGGCGCGCTGCGGCCACAAGACATGCCACCTGCCGAGATCGGTCTTGCCAAACCTGACCGGCATGAGATCATGGCAGCCATCCTTCCGCCCGTCTTGCTGATTTTCGCAGTGCTGGGTGCCATTCTGGGCGGCATCGCCACACCGACCGAAGCGGCGTCAGTTGGCGCTATCGGTGCGCTGCTGCTGGCCGGGCACAAGATCGGTATCAATCCCCGTCTGATCCTGATGGGTGCTGCAGCCCTTATCACGTTGGGCCTATTGGCGGGCGTTTATCCGGTCCGCTTGCAGCGGAACGATAATGGCGCGTTCGAATGGGCCTTGGGCAGTATCTATATGCTTCTCGCCCTTGTCGGGCTTGTTGCCGTCGGTCTGGCCCTGCGCGCATCCATGCGCGAGAAAATCATCCACGGCGCACTGACTTCTACGCTCACCATGACCGCAATGATCTTTGCGACCATTCTGGCTGCGGGGTTCTTTTCTCTTGTTTTCATCGGCCTCGGCGGAGAGGAGCGCGTCGCGCATTTGCTGGAGAACCTCCCCGGCGGGCCAACCGGCGCGTTGTTCTTTGTGATGGTCTTTATCTTCGTGCTTGGCTTCTTCTTGGACTTCGTCGAAATCTCGGTGATTGTGCTGCCCCTTGTGGCCCCCTCGTTGATCCTAATGGGCCACGATCCGATCTGGTTGGGCGTTCTTCTGGCCATTAACCTGCAGACCAGTTTCCTGACACCGCCCTTCGGATTTTCACTGTTCTACCTGCGCGCAGTTGCACCCGATGAGATAAAGACAACCCAGATATATCGCGGCGTCGTGCCTTTCATCGGCTTGCAGGCCATTGCCATCTTGCTGGTCTGGGCGATGCCATTCCTTGCAACTTGGCTACCGGCCACGCTGTTCTAGAGATACCGGGCTTGTCGCATTTACGTTCCAACTTCACCCGAGCCCTACCATTTCAAGACATTGGTGGGGCCGATGTGCATTGCATCACGTCAAAACCCGTTCGTGTGTGTCCTAGCTATTCTTTGCGTTCTTCTTCTTGGCAAACACTGCAGGAAAGACAGCAAGACAGGACCAAAGAAGCAAGCGTCGCTGCGCGAAGGCCTAAGCCCGCCGCGTCACCCCTTTTCAATCATCCCTCTTCAATTACGCGGCGCGCGACGCGAAAACACTCCAGCGCCTGCGGCACACCGCAATAGATGCCAATCACATGGATGATGGCGCGAATTTCTTCCGTGCTGACCCCATTGGTGATCGCACCCCGGCAATGGATTTCCCATTCGGTCATTTTGCCCAAGGCCCCGATCATCGACAGGTTCATCATAGAGCGCGTCTTGGCGTCGATAACGTCATCGCCCCAGCCAAAGCCCCAGCACCATGCCGTCATTGCTTCTTGAAAAGGCCGCGTAAAATCATCAGCCGCAGCGAGGTTCTTTTCAACATATTCCGCGCCCAACGTGGCTTTGCGTTGCTCAAGTCCTTTCAGGAACAGGTCTTCGTCAAATGCGCTCATATCGTGGCCTTCCTTGTTGGTTTTCACTGTCGACCGGATACCCGCGTCAGCGGTCGCACAATTGTCTCATGACTTGGGCTACACGGCCCATATAACTGTCATCATACCCAGCCTCGTTTTCCAATACACTGAGAAAGGCACAGGAGGTTCCGGACTGCGTATCGACCATGAGGAACTGCCCACCATAGCCGCCATGCCCGATAAACCGTCCGTCTGTCATCAGGTGGTTTGAATACTTCAGCCAGTCTTTTGGTGGCGTGAGTTTGGGCGCATTCCGCGACAGGCTTTGCGCGATAAAAGCGGCGCTGGCAAAGGGCTTGCCGAATATGTCGCGCCCCTCTCGCGCAAACAACAGGCCAAACCGTGCAAGGTCTCGCGCGCTCAGGCACCCTCCGCCCGAAAAGGCGGGATAACCATCCGGGCTAAGACTGATGTGAAACGCGCCCTCGTACCCGGCGGCATCTGCGATGTCTTCGATAAGCTGCGTCAGCGGCACAGGAGAAACAGTCGCGGCAATGCGGGTCAGGACATCCGTATTGGCGGACTTGTATTGTGCATATGCGGGTTGATCCGGTGCTGTGAACCCGGTGATCGCGTTGGTGAAATCTACCAAGGAAGTTTCAGCAACGTCAGGTGGCGGCAATCGCCACCCCAAGGCAATCTCCTCGGTATAGCAATCCGAGTTCGGGTCGCTGTAATCTTCGGAAAAGTCATTCGTCACAGCCATATCCAAAAGCGCCTGAACCGTCGCTTTGCCGTAGCCCGTTCCGATGTCTGGCAGATAGTCGGCCACTTTTGCGTCCAGCGATATCAGGCCCTGTTGCAAAAGCTGCCCGACAATCAAATGGATGTGCAGTTTAGAAACGGACTGGATGGAATGCGGGGCTGTTGTGGTAAAATCGTCTGCGGCGGCCTCCATCACGATCCTATCGCCTTGAATACAGCAAATCGCCGAAAATGCCGGATCATTTAACAGATCGCGCAGGCCTGCTGGCTGATCGGGCAATCCATGGGGCGCTGGCTCCAACATCAACACATTCCGCGATCTTACCATTGCGGTGCGGCGAAACAGATTGTGGGCATTATGAAACCCGTGGCGGCGGTGCGCGGGCTGGTTCCAGCGCTGTTTGTTGCCCGTGCCAACGCTCAGATCAGGGTTGGGGATGATGCGTGCGGGGCTCATGGCGCGACCGATCGGTGCAGCAATGCGTCCACCGCGCAAATATAGTCCTCGTAGACAAACAAAGGGTTAATCTCGATCTCGGCCATGATGCGACGCTCCTTTTGGTATGCTTGGCAAAGGGTATGGATCTGATCCGCGATCTTGGGCAACTCTGCCTTCGGACGACCTCGATATCCACCCAACAACCGCGCGGCCCGCAAACCTTGCAAGGCGCGCAAAATATCATCCCGGGTCGAGGGCAAAAGCAGCGTTACAGTATCCCCAACCAGTTCCACCAATATGCCGCCACTGCCCACCACCAGCGCCGCGCCAAACTGGGGATCACTGCGCAAGGTGACGATCAGTTCAGCCAAAGGCGGGGGCGACATTGCCTCGACCAGAAAAATGTCTGTTACCGCTTCGGGATCGTGTTCAGCGACCTGCCTTCTCATCCGCGCTGCTGCTTTACAGACTGCCCCAGAATCGTCCAGATTGAGCGCAACAGCGCCCGCTTCGGTCTTATGGGCCAAAAGCGGGCTCATCATCTTGAGCGCAACCGGAAAGCCAATGTCTGTTGCGGCGCGCCCTAGGTGTGCGGCTGGCACAACATTGCCGTTTGGGACAGGAACGCCAATGCGTGACAGCCAGCTTTTGCCTGCGTCTTCGGTCAACATTTCCAACGCGCCCGAAGGCTTTGCAGGCAGCAACGGGGCTGGCAAACCTGACGCGATGCGCACGCGGGTCTGCGCCCAGTTCGCGGCTTGCCCAATGGCATTCAAGGTCTCGTGAATGCCCTGCATCGGTGCCACCCCTTCGGCAATCAGGAACTCACGGGTCTCTGCGTCCATGTTTTCCGGCAAAGTCGCACAGATTGCGGCAGGCAGTCCCTTTTCTTTGGCGGCCCGCGCAAAGGCGGCGGCGTCCTGTTGATAGTATTCTTTTGAGGCATCCAGCCCCGCCGCGGGGTAATCTTGAACCAGCACCGCACTGTCTGCGCCAACGGCGTCCAGAACCTTGGCAAAGACGGGATAGGTGCGCGCACCCTGCCCCCAGATCGGCGTAGTATAATCCAAGGGGTTCGACACGGTCGCAATCTCAGGCAGCAGCGCCTTGAGGTCTGGCACCTGCGCAGGCCCCACTGCCGGAAACTCCAGCCCGATCTTTTCCGCGTAATCCGCCAGCATTGTCGCGCCTCCGCCCGAGCAGGTGAACCCTGCCAAACGCGGACCTCTGGGCGCACCGACCACGCATAAATACTTGAGCGTTTCCAGAAACTGCGACGGGTTGGTCACGCTGATGACCCCTGTGCGCGCAAAGAGCGCCTCATAAAGTTCGGTCGCACCAGATAGTGATCCGGTATGACTGACAGTCAATGCAGACCCGATTTCGGAACTACCGGTCTTGAGCGCCACAACAGGTATGCCCTTGGACAGCGCCTTGAGTGCTGCGCGTTCAAACCGGGGGATGTCTTGTAGCCCTTCGATGTGCAAACCAATGGCGCGCACGGCAGGATCATCGGCAAAGGCATCAAGGAAATCCTCTTGACCCAGCACCGCCTGATTGCCCGCCGACACCATGTAAGCCATCGGCAAGGAACGCTGGCTCATGGTGATGTCAGACGAAAACATCCCTGATTGCGTGATGATCGCAGCACCGTAACCGGGTGACCAGCCGCCGTGTTCAAACGACCAAAGGGCGGTATTGTCGATGTAGTTGATCAACCCGTAACAATTGGGACCGATCAGCGCCATGTCGCCCGTTGCGTTGATCAGAGCCTGTTCTGCCAGCACATCGCCGGTCTCCTTGAACCCCGCCGAAAAACACACAACGCCGCCTGCGCCCATCTGCGCAAGGCTGCGCAACGCCGCAACCACACCCTGCGCCGGAATGGCAAGGTAGACGGCATCAGGCGCTTGCGGCAAATCACCAATCGACGCGACACAGGGCACACCCGCAAGCTCTGCGCGCTTGGGGTTCACCGCCCACATCTGACCCTGAAAACCGCGCCTGCGCGCCTCGTTGATGGCGATCGTCGCATCGCGCCCACCGACAAAGGCGATATGGCGCGGCCTTAGCAGACGCTGGAAATTTTCACGCCGTTCAGGGGTCATGCACCAAGCGGCCGCAGGATGGATCGGGTGATGATGTGACGCTGGATTTCAGAGGTGCCATCCCAGATGCGCTCAAGACGACTGTCGCGCCAAAACCGCTGGATCGGCATTTCTTCCATCAAACCCATACCGCCAAAGATTTGCACCGCGTCATCCGCGATCTTGTTCAGCATTTCTGAACAAAAGACCTTGATCATCGCGGCGTCCGCATCGCTCATCACGCCCTTTTCAGCGCGCGCAACCGCGTCGTTCACCATCAGATCAGCCGCGCGCAGGTTGATCGCGCCATCCGCCAGACGGAACCCTGTGGCCTGAAACGTGCCGATGGGTTTGCCGAATTGTTTGCGCGTTGCCGCCCAGTCGGTTGCCATATCCAGAATGCGCTCGGCCTTGCCACAACAGGTGGCACCGACCCAGATGCGCCCCATACCCAACCATTTGCCAGACAATTCCAACCCGCGCCCCTCTTCGCCCAAGACCTGTTCGGGGCCAAGGCGGACGTTGTCGAAATGCAATTCAAACGTCTTGTAGCCCCGGTAGCTGACGCATTTCGTGCCTTCACGGCAGTCAAAGCCCGGCATGCCTACATCGACCAGAAACGCCGTGACCCTTTTGCGCGGCCCGCGCGGGGTTTCATCGACCCCGGTTGCCGCAAAGACTATCGCGAAATCGGGCATGCAGGGCCCAGAGATAAAGTGTTTTGAACCGTTGAGTATCCAGTCATCGCCATCACGGCGCGCGTTGGTTTTCATGCCCATCACATCTGATCCAGCGTCCGGTTCGGTGAGGGCAAAAAGCTCGCGCTTTTCACCGCGCACGGCGGGCAGCAGATACCGCTCGCGCTGCGCTGCGTCGCACGCCATCAGCAGTTCGGTCGGGCGTGCGGCCCAGCTTTGCAGCGCATGGCTGGTGCGCCCGTATTCCCGTTCGATCAGCGCCATCTGCGCAATGCCCAAGCCGCCTCCGCCAACCTCTTCAGGCAGATTGCAGGCGTAAAGGCCCAGTTCTTTGGACCGCGCCTCTATTGCCTTGCCAATCTCGATCGGCACATGGCCCAGGCGGTCGACTTCTTCCTCATGGGGAAACATCTCTGTTTCGACAAAGCGACGTACCGTACTGACCAGCAGATCGGTCTCAATGTTGGTTTCCATGTTCATTTCAGCCTCACTTAGGATGCAGTGTTCTTTGTGTTTCTGCGCGACTGGATCGCGAAGATAACAAAGGCGATAAGGGTGATGGCGATCAACACCACGGCAGCAGCGGCCACAGTGGGATCGGTATTTTCGCGGATGCCGTTCCACATCCGGCGCGGCAAGGTGTAGACGCTGAATTTCGAGATGAAAAGCGTGACAACGATCTCGTCCCAGCTGAGGATAAAGGCAAAAAGCGCACCCGCAAACACCCCCGGTTTAATCGAGGGCAGGATCACGCGGCGCATCGTTGTCCAGTTGGACGCGCCAAGGTTCTTTGACGCTTGTTCAAGCTTGGGGTCAAAGGTGGCAAGCGATGCGCTGACGGTGATCAGCACCATCGGGGCGGCAAGGATCGTATGGGCCAGGATCAACCCTGCATAGCTGTCCAACAGACCAAGTGGAATCCAGAGGCGGTAGAACGCCATCGCCGAAATGATCTGAGGGATAATGAGCGGCAGCAACAGAAACGCACGTACCAATTCGCTGTATTTCGACGACACCCGCCACAGGCCGATGGCGCAAAGCGTGCCAAGGGTCGTGGCCAGAACGGAGGTCGAAACAGCGATGACCCCGCTCTGAAAGAAGCTTGAGAGCCATTCCTGGCTGGTGAACAGTTTTTCGAAATGGCGCAAAGACAGCTCGCCTTGCGGCATCGACAAAAACCGCTTTGGCGTGAGCGAGACTGGTATCGCGATCAATGCAGGCGTCACCAGAAACAACAACAAGACCCACGCACCAACACGGTTGAACAGCGAGAACAGACCGCCCCTCATCGCGCCGCACCCCCAAAGACGGTGCTCAGTTTCATAAACCGCGACATGATCCAGAGCATCGCCAGTACCCCGAACAGCATGAGCGCTGCCAGCATTGCCGCCGTGCCCCATTGAAGCGTGACCAACAACTGAACCGAGATATATTCTGCCACCATCAAAACCTTGCCGCCCCCCAGCACAGCGGGCGTGACGTAAAACCCCAGGCTCAGGATGAACACCAACAAGGTCGATGCCACGAGCCCCGGTGTGGTCAGCGGCAGGTAAATGCGCAGGAATGTCTGGCTGCCCGATGCCCCCAGATTGCGCGAGGCATCCATGACCCGCTGATCAATCGCCTGCATCGACACCAAAAGCGGCAGCACCGCATAGGGGATCATATAGTGGATCATGCCGATTAAAACGCCCAATTCGTTGCGCATGAAAGCAATTGGTTCGGCAATCAGCCCGATGTCCTCAAGCGCGACATTCACCAAGCCCCTGCGCCCCAGCAGCATCAGCCATGAGAAGGTGCGCACAAGGATGGATATCCAAAACGACACCAGCAGCAGCGTCAGCATGTAATTCTTTTGGCGCTGGTGGCAGTGCATCATGGCGTAGGCAATCGAATAGCCCAGTGTCACGCTGAACACCGTGGTGATGATGCAGATGCGAACAGTGGTCCAGAGGATGCGGATCAGCGCGTCGCTTTCGCCCAGCTTGGCGTAATTGCCAAACCCCGGTTCGGGGTCTGTGACGCTCAACCAAAGAATGTTCAGGATCGGACCCAGATAAAGCGCCATCACCATCACCAACAATGGCGCGATGATCAACCAGCCGGGGTGTATGTGCTTGCGCAAGGCGTTCATCGGATGTCCGTTTCAAAAAGGCCGCCCAACGGGGGAACCGTCGGGCGGCAGGTCACGAGAGGTTAGCTGATCGTATCAAGGAAAGCGTTCACCGCATCGCCGCCATTTTCGCCCCACCACGTCGGATCGTTATAAACGATCTTGTCGATGTTCATGGCCGAGGTGATCGCATACGGCTGTTGGTCTTCGGGGATCTGGCCAAAGGCCGCCGGATTGGACGGTGTCATGCCCAGACAATCAAGCAGCGCCAATTGCGCGGGCACCTCTTGGGCTGTTGCGATAAACTGCATGGCCGCCGCACCCGCCGGATTGCCCTTGGGCACGATATAGGCCCCCGGCATTGCCAGTGCCTGATTGTTCACCAGTTTGTAACGACCATCGGTGTCGTTCTCGATATTGCGGCCCCGGTTTTGCCAGACCATGCCCATTGAAACTTCGCCATTCACGCACATTGAATGCGCTTCTGATCCAGACCCCCAATACAGACTTTCGTCCTTGATTGATTTGATCTTGGCCAGTGCGCGGTCCATGTCGAGCGGATAGAGCGCATCGCCCGCCACACCATCCGCCATCAGAGCCGCCTCAAGCGATCCGTTCGCCCATTTATAAAGCGACCGCATGCCGGGGAATTTGGCCGTGTCAAAGAAATCCGCCCAGTTTTGGGGTGGATTGTCGCCGTAAGCTTCGGTGTCATAGACAAAAGCATAGCCATAAAGGATGACTGACACGCCATATTCAAGCGCATAGCCCGGCAGTGTTTTGTCCTTGGAAACAACCGAATAATCAATCGGTTCCAAATGACCCGTTGGCCCGAGCGAGACCGCGTTGAAAAGGTCCGCGTCCGCCACATCTGCCGTGACATTGCCGCTTTCGACCATCTCTTTGATCTTACCCTCAAGCGGGCCGGACGTGTCGAACCTCAGGCCCTTGCCAGTGCTGGCCGTAAAGGCGTCGCCAATGGCCGAACCGTGACATTCCTCGGATTGGCCACCCCAATTCCACATGACTACGTGATCGGCAGCGGCTTCGGCGTCGCCCGCCATCACGGCGGTCAATGCCACCCCGGACGCCCCGCAAAGTGCGAGGAATGTACGGCGATCCATGCGTCCTTGTTTGTAGGCCTGTGCAGAGTCGGTAAGCATTTCTTTCATGAACTGTTTGTCTTGCATTTAGTCCTCCTATTGGTTGGCCAGAGATCGTCTGGCGGGTGTGATGGAGGCGCCTTTGCGGCGCTCTGGTTGAATGGCTAGGTTTCTTTCAATTCAACGGCGGCGGCGTCCTGCCAAAGCAGATCAACCGCAGCACCCACGCTCAGCGCCTCTTGATTGCGCCAGACGTCGATATCGACTTCGATCTCGTCGCCTTGCGCCGTGTCGACGATGATCCGCTGCATGGACCCGAAATAGGTGATCGAACGGATCGTGCCGCTGGTGCGGGCGTCGTCACCCCCTTGTCCGACGCGCAGGTCGATCTTTTCGGGGCGCAGGGCAAAGGTCTTGACGCCTTGCGTGATAAAGTTGGATTTACCCAGAAAGCTGGCTGCAAATCTGGTCGCCGGGCGTTCATAAAGTTCTTTGGGTGTGCCGACCTGTTCGATGGATCCGTCACGCATGATCACGATCCGGTCCGACATCGACAGCGCTTCTTCCTGATCGTGGGTCACGTAGATGAAGGTCGTGCCAATGCGGCGGTGGATGTCCTTGAGCTGTTCCTGCACTTCGACGCGCAGCTTTTTGTCAAGCGCACCAAGCGGTTCGTCCAAAAGCAACACAGGCGGCGCAAAGCACAAGGCACGCGCAAGGGCGACACGTTGCTGTTGCCCCCCGGACAATTGCGTCGGCTTGCGATCTGCAAAATCCTGCAACTGCACCAGCTCCAGCATCTCGTCGACACGGGTCTTGATCTCGGGCGCGGGTTTTTTGCGCACGCTCAACGCATAGCCGACATTGTCGCGCACAGACATATGCGGGAATAGGGCGTAGCCTTGGAATACCATACCGAAATTGCGTTTTTCGGCTGGCACATCGGCAATTGATGCACCGTCCAGCGCGATGTCCCCATGGGTGATGTCCAGAAACCCCGCAATCATCATCAGCAATGTCGTCTTGCCAGAGCCGGACGGGCCAAGCAGGGTCAGAAACTCACCCTTCTGGATGTCCAGATTGACGCTGTCCACAGCCCGGAATGTTCCGAACATCTTGGTCACGTCACGCAGTTGCAGACTGCCTGTGTTGGCGAGGTCAGCCATTCGCGCCCCGCAATTTCAGCTTGTTGCGCGCTTCTTGCGGCGTCACGATCCGCGCGCCCATGCGTTCGATGATCTCGCGGGCGCGGGTGACAAGTTGACCGTTGGTCGCCAGCACCCCGCGATCCAGATAGATGTTATCTTCAAGCCCGACCCGCACATTGCCGCCCAGCGCGACCGCCGCCGCCATCATCGGCATCTGCCCGCGGCCGATCCCGAAACTGGCCCAGCTTGCGCCATCCGGTAGCTGCGCTTTCATCGCGGCCATCGTCTCGACCGTTTGGTCCGCGCCCCATGGAATGCCAAGGCACAACTGGAACATCGGCGGCGCGTTGATCAGCCCCTCCGCCACCATCGCTTTGGCAAAACGGATGTGGCCCAGATCGAAAACTTCCAGTTCCGGCTTTACGCCCCATTCCTGCACCAGCCCGGCCATTTTACGCAGCGCGGGCGGGGTCGAAATATAGATCATGTCGGTATCGGAAAAATTCAGCGTCCCGCAATCGAGAGAGCATATTTCCGGCATGCATTCCTTGACATGCGCAAGCCGTTCTTCGGGGCCGATCATATCAGTGCCGGGGCCGGGCATCGCGGGGTTTTCGGGGTCCGATATCCAGTCCCCGCCCATACCGGCGGTGATATTGATCACCACATCTGTGTCGCTGTCGCGTATCCGGTCAACGATTTCCTTGAACAATTTCGGGTCGCGCGACCCTTGTCCGGTTTCGGGATCACGCGCGTGGATATGCGCAATCGAGGCACCCGCCTTTGCCGCCTCAATCGCGGCGTCGGCGACCTGTTTGGGCGTGACCGGCACATGCGGGCTCTTGCCGGTGGTATCCCCGGCACCGGTGACCGCACAGGTCAATACAACGTCGTAATTCATCTTTGCAGGCTCCCCTTTTCATCAGCTTGGCGCGCAGAGGGGCAAGAATTTTGTCGATTATCCGCCATATATTTGCCTATGATGACGAAAAATCGCACCCCAATCAGGAGGTAAATCACAGTGGAAATTGATATCTCGCCCAAAATGGCACCGGCGCAAATTCACGCGACCTTTATCGTCGTGCCAAGGTTCAACATCACCACCCTGATCACGATGATTGAAGCGATGCGAATCGCGAATTACCTCGCGCCAGCGCCAGTTTTCTCGTGGGAAATCGCGTCGTTTGATGGCACCAAAATCACCGCCAGCAACGGAATGACAACAACTGTTCAGGTGGCGGATGACGCCTTGCGTGCCAGCGCTTTGGTCTTTGTTCTGGGCAGCTGGGGGACCGAACATTACTCGAATAGAAACCTGATTGCATGGCTTCGCAAACGCGCGCGCGCCGGGACGCGCATCTGTGGCGTCGAGCTGGGGTGCTATATCGTTGCGCGCGCCGGTCTGTTGGACGGCAAGCCGGCAACGATCCACTGGTCGTGGTTGAACGGCTTTCGCGAGACATTTGACCGGCTCGACGTGCGTGAGGGGTTGTTCACACTGGATAGCAAAGTGATGACCTGCGCGGGGGGACTGGCGGGTGTGGATCTGATGCTGCGCCTCATCGAGGAACTGAAGGGGAGCAGCTTTTCCGGCGAAATTGCCGATCAGATGTTGCACCACCCGATCCGCCACGCCACATCGCCGCAACGCAGCACAATGGGCCGCAGTACCGAGACGATGTTGCCACTGGTGCGCGAGGCGATGACCTTGATCGAAAACAACATAGAAGAACCGCTGACGGTGCCGGAAATCGCGGACCTGCTTGATGTATCGCAGCGCCAGTTGGAACGGCAGTTCAAAAAGCATGTGGGCTGTACTGTGGTGCAATTCGGGTTGCTCAGGCGGTTGCAGAATGCCCGGCTTTTGCTGATCTCAACCCAGTTGAGCATTCGCCAGATCGCAACGGCGTCCGGCTTTAACACCCTGTCGCATTTTGCCTATTCCTTCGGAAAATTCTTTGGCCGCCGCCCGTCTGATTACCGTGAAGCTTGGCCAGAAAATGAACCGGCGCCAAGCTGGCCGGGCTCGCTTTCGGATTTCCTAAACACGCTTAATGGCGCGGCGGCAAAAGATCAGGTGGACCGCGCCTGACGCAATGCATTCAGCACGCCAACGATTTCACGATCGCGTTGGGCTGCCATTTCTTCAAACGGACGATCACCGGCAATCGCATTGCATCCATCGACCATACGGTCCCGTAGGTCTTTGGTCAGTTCAGGTGCGTCCAAACGGGTCCATGGCAGTTTCAACGCAGGGCCAAACTGATCCAGATTGGTCGCCATACCGCCCGCGCCGCAAGCCACGTGAAAGGCCATGCACTGCCCTTGGCTGACCATGCGCGGGGCGGGCCCATTCATCAGCGCGATGTCGATATCCTCTGGCGTTGCCTCGCCGTTCGCCACCATATGCAATGCCTCGCGCCACAAGGCTTCTTGCAGTCGTGTGGCGACAAAGCCGGGAATTTCCTTTTTCATCATCAGCGGTGCCTTGCCCGCGATTTTGTAGAACGCACCAGCCCATGCGACGGCCTCGGGTGCGGTCTTTTTGCCGCCCACGATCTCGACCAGCGGCAGCAGGTAGGGCGGGTTGAACGGATGGCCGATAACTGTGCGTTCTGGTGTTGCGCAATCGGCTTGAATGTCGCTCATCATCAGGCCTGAGGTCGACGAACCAATTACCACAGACGGCGGCAGGATATCTCCCATCTGCCGGTACAGCGCCTGCTTGATCTCCAACCGCTCTGGCCCGCTTTCCTGAACAAATTCAGCGCTTTCCAGCGCCTCTTGCAAATCAGTCACAATGCGCAACCGGTCCAGTGATGCACCCTGTGCCAGCCCCAGATCAGTCAAACTGCGCCACGCGGTCGTAAGAACCCGCATAAAGGCATCAGTTTCGTTTGCGTCGTGCAGATACTCGGTCACGTCATAACCACGTGCCAAAAAATGTGCGCTCCACCCGCCACCGATGGGGCCCGCGCCCAGACTTGTCACCCGTGTAATCGAATTTGGATCAGGAAACATCACTCACCTTTAAAGTTGGGTTCGCGTTTTTCGACAAAGGCGGCAACGCCTTCCTTGGCATCTTCGGATTTCAGCATCTTGCGGTAGACCGGCATCGGATCGGTGCGCATTTTGTGAAACGCCTGTTCCAAGGGCACACATTCGATTTCGCGTTGCACTTCCTTGACCGTCTGCATCGCCAGTGGCGCAGACCACGCAATCGACGCGGCCCATTCCCGCGCTGCATCCATCAGCTTTTCTTTGGGCACAACCTTGTTGACCAACCCGTAATGCGCAGCCTCGCTTGCCGACATCCGCCGCCCCAGCAGGAACATTTCCATCGCGATGTTATGGGGGATACGGCGTGGAAGGCGTTGCAATGCACCAGCGTCCGGCACGATCCCCAAGGGCATTTCGGGCAGGCCAAACTCCACGTGATCCGCCGCGATCAGCAGGTCACACGCCATCGCCATCTCAAACCCGCCGCCAATCGCCAGCCCGTTGATGGCAGCAATGACCGGCTTGTTCAGCGCCCAGTTTTCCGTCAGTCCGGTGAAACCGCCAAAACCGTATTCGTCGGCCTCCCACCAGTTATCAAGGCTCATCTCGCCGTCGTTCAGCGCCTTCAGGTCCCATCCAGCAGAGAATATTTTGTCACCACCTCCCGTCAGGATCGCACAGCGCAGGTCCTTGTCTTCGTGCAATTCCTGAAATGCCGCGGCCAAGGCTTGCGAGGTCGGCACGTCAATGGCGTTCACCTTGCCCCGCTCCAGCGTGACCTCCAGCACATGGCCGTCGCGGTGGGTTTTTACCCCGTCTGACATTGGCTTACCCTTCTTTGAACTCTGGCATGACCTCGGTGCAGAACTGCCGCAAGGATCGCTGTTGTGCCTCATGGCTCAGGCCCATCGAGGCGTAATAGATAAACTCGTTCACCCCCAATGCCTGATAGCGCTTGAGCTTTTGAATGACCGTGTCGGGCGAGCCGAACATCAGGTTTTCTTCCAGCATTGCAGGGTCGTATTGCTCGCGGCCTTCCAGTTCATCCAAAGGAATGGATTTAGGAAAACCGTTCACCACATCGCCGGAATTGCGAAAGAGGTTCTCGAACTGGCTGATCAGTCTGCGAATGGCGTTCAACGCCTCGCTGCGGTCCGCATCATTGTCATAAAGGCAGGCGTGGCGCATCAGTGCAAAGCGCGGGATCCAACCGTTGTCGGCCTTAGCAATGGCCTCATCCAACTGCTGTTTGTACAACTCCGCTTCGGCAAAGGGCCGGGTCAGCGGCCAGCAATTCACGTGACACTTGTTGCGCATCGCATAATCATAAGTGATCGGAGAGCGCGCCGAGACCCAGACAGGCACGTCCGGTTGCACCGGTTTTGGCACCGAGGTCGATGTCGGGAACTGCCAGAATTCGCCTTTATGTTCGACATCGCCTTTCCACAGTTCCCGTACGACAGGCAGCATTTCCTGCATGTAACGCCATGCGTCTGACTGCTTTAGCCCCGGTTTCATGCGGTCAAATTCGCGCTGGTAGGCACCAGAACCGATCCCGAATTCCAGCCGCCCGCCGCTAATCAAATCGACAAAAGCCGCCTCTCCTGCCAGATTGATGGGGTGCCAATAGGCCGCCGTCGCCACGGCTGTTCCCAGCCGAATGCGGCTGGTTTCCGTCGACCACCACGTCAGCAGTTGAAACGGATTCGGCGCAATCGTCATTTCCAGTGCATGGTGTTCGGCGGACCAGACGATGTCAAAACCGCCTTCTTCCGCGATCTGCACCATCTCAAGCGTGTGACGCGCCACATCCTTCATGTCATAGCTGTCATCAATCCGCTCGAGGTTCACTGCAAGTTGGAATTTCATCGGGGTGCTCCTTTAACGCATCACAAATGGGTTTGAGATCGGCTCGTCCGAGGTGTTCACCCAGATCGTTTTGGGCCGTGTGTAATCATAGATCGCCTGAAACCCGCTTTCGCGGCCATAACCAGAGCCTTTGACGCCCCCGAATTCAGCAATCGGAGAGACAACACGGTAGGTATTCACCCAGACAATGCCGGCCTGCACCGCGTTTGCCATCCGCAGCGAACGCGCAGAGTTTTGCGTGAATATCCCTGCCGCAAGCCCGTGTTCTGAATCGTTGGCAAGCGCCAAAACCTCTTCTTCTGTCTTGAAACGCTGCACCGATAGGACAGGCCCGAACAATTCAGTGTCCACAATCCGCAGGTCTTGGCGCGGACATTCAATGATCGTCGGTTCATAGAACAATCCGCCCATCGCGTCGGGTTGCTTGCCCCCCGCTAGCACGGTGCCCCCCTGCTCTAGCGCATGGGCCACTTCGCGCTGGATGTGTTCCAACTGACCGGTTGTGCACAGCGGTCCCATCTGGGTTTCTTCTGCCAGCGGATCACCGATCACAATCTGGCGCGTCAGCGCGGTCATCTTTTCAAGGAATTCATCCGCAATATCTTCGTGCAGGTATAATCGCGAGCCTGCGACACAGCTTTGCCCTGTGGCCCCGAATATCCCCGCAATCGACGCATTCACCGCGCTTTCAATATTCGCGTCATCAAACACAATGAAAGGGGATTTTCCGCCAAGCTCGAGCGAGACCTCGGCAAAGTTGCGTTTGACGTTTTCCAACACATGTCGCGCTGCATTTGGCCCGCCTGTGAAAGACACGCGCGCAACCTTAGGGTGACCCGTCAGCGCCCGACCGCACGGCTCTCCATGACCTGTGACGATGTTCACAACACCCGGCGGAATACCTGCCGCTTCGATCAGACGGCCAAATTCCAGCATCGCAGCACTTGCATGCTCGGACGCTTTGAGGACCACGGTATTGCCCGCTGCCAATGCAGGCCCAAGTTTGACGGCCACCAGAAACAACTGCGAATTCCACGGCACTACGGCAGCAACCACGCCCAAAGGTTCGCGCTTGGTAAAGACGAACATATCGGGCTTGTCGATCGGCAGGGTCTCGCCACTCACCTTGTCCGCACAGCCGGCAAAAAAGTGAAAGAACTCGGCGATATATTTGGCCTGCCAACGGGTTTCCTTAAGCATCTTGCCGGTATCAATGGATTCTGTCCGGCCCAGTTCCTCTGACTGCTCAGCCAGCAAATCACCCAGCTTGCGCAGGCATTTGCCCCGCTCCGTTGGCGTCATTTTCGACCACGGTCCTTTGGTAAATGCATGATGCGCCGTTTCAACCGCACGGTTCACATCCGTCTCTGTCGCCTCCGGCACGCGGCTCCAGATATTGCCTGTGGTCGGGTTCACACTGTCAAAGGTGCCGCCATCGGATGCATCGACCCAATCGCCGTTGATCAACATCTGATAGTTCTTGATATCGCCCATGTCAGAAGCCCTCTGTTGCTTGATTCCTATTCAAGGCTGCTTTCTCAATTCGCGTTCTGGAAAAAACGACACACGGCGTCGAAAAATCCCAAACGCCTTTTTTCAGATCGGGGCACGGTATGAAAAAGGGGAGCCGGAATATGGTCAACAAAAAGCAAGTCATCGGTGGACCGTTGGAAATTGGCGGGCGGGTTCTGTCATTGTCGCGCGCCATGCGGGCGGGTGATTTTGTCTTTCTGACCGGGCAAATTCCCATGCGAAATGGTGCGCCCATGACCGATGGCACCGTCCAAGAGCAAACCCGCGCCGTGCTGGACGATATCACCGCGACGCTGGCCGAGGCGGGATGCACGCGCGATGATGTAGTCAAGGCGATGGTCTGGCTGCGCGACCGTGCGGATTTTCCGGGCTTCAACGAGGTATACGGAGAATACTTTCCAGTAGAGCCACCAACGCGGTCTGCGGTTGTCAGCGATTTGTTGGTAGACGCACGGGTTGAGGTCGAGGTTGTGGCCTACCGCCCGCTGGGCGGCGGTGCGCAATGACCACCGCACCGGACGGCACGCAATTCGAGGTGACGGGCCCCGCCGATGCGCCAGTTGTGGTGCTGATCCACGGTCTTGGCTTGAACAGGGAATGCTGGCAGTGGACGATCCCTGCGCTTGCGGACGCCTACCGCGTTATCAGTTACGATCTTTACGGACACGGCGGATCCTGCGCGCCGCCCGAAACCCCAAGCTTGTCGCTTTTTTCAAGGCAATTGGCAGGCTTGCTTGACCACTGCGGGATTGACCGCGCTGTGATCGCCGGGTTCTCTTTGGGCGGCATGATCGCGCGCCGGTTTGCACAAGACAAACCTGACAGGGCGCGGGCGTTGGTATTGCTCCATACCCCGCACAAACGGAACGACGCGGCGCAGGCGGCCATCCTGAAGCGCGTCGATCAAGCCCGCCAAGAAGGACCGGGCGCGACCGTTGAAGCCGCACTAGACCGTTGGTTTACCACCTCTTTCCGGACCGCCAACCCGCAAATGATGGATACCGTCCGTGGCTGGGTGGTCGCCAACCCAAAGCCAGTCTACCACACAATCTACCGTGTTCTGGCAACCGGAATTGACGAAATCGTCGCCCCGACGCCCCCGATCACCTGTCCCACCTTGGTGATTACAGGCGATGAGGATTACGGCAATGGCCCCAAAATGACCCAAGCCATCGCCGCCGAAATACCCGGAGCCCAAGCACTGGTTCTAACAAGCTTGCGGCACATGGCATTGGCCGAAGCGCCAGATACGGTGAACAAACCTATCCGGCAATTTCTAGACGCATTGGGCCGTGAGACATGAGCACCCCGCCGAATGCGGCTGACACCAAACGCGCCCTGCGCAATGCATTTGGCACCTTCGCCACTGGCGTCACCGTCGTTACAACCCGGCAGGCCGACGGGACACCGCGCGGATTTACCGCCAATTCTTTCACCTCCGTTTCGCTTGATCCGCCCTTGTTGCTGGTCTGCATCGCCAAGGCGGCGCATTCTTGCAAAGCGTTTTCGCAGGCCGGCCATTTTGCGGTCAACATTCTGGCCGATGATCAAAAGGACGTCTCCGGGCTGTTTGCATCCCAATCAACCGAAAAATTCGACCACGCGAAATGGGACGTTAATGCCCAAGATGTGCCACTGATCGAAGGGTGTCTGGCCAATTTCAGTTGCGCGCGGCATGAACTGGTGGATGCAGGGGACCATCTGATCCTGATCGGGCGCGTGCTGGATTTTCAAACTGCCGACAAGGCACCACTGGGCTACTATAAAGGTGCCTATTTCGACATCGGGTTGGAAGACGATCTGGCAAAGGCTGCGGCTTCGGCTGCGGGCATATCGCTTGGGGCTGTTTTGACCTGCGAAACCCGCGTGCTGCTGCACCAGCGCAACATTGGTGACATCTGCATTCCCGTTGCTCCTGCGCGAACAAATTCCGTTGAAGGGCTGGCCGATCATTTGAAAGGGCTTGGCCTCAAGCCCGCCCTCGATCATCTGTATGCAGTCTACCAGAATACCGGCAACGGATCACAGCGGATCATCTATCACGGCACCGTCACCGGAGATGCCCCCGCGGGCATGCGTTATTTTGAGCTGAACGACCTGCCGCTTGATCAAGTCATGGATGAGGCGGAGCGATCAATGTTGCGCCGGTATGTTCAGGAAAATCAATATGGTGCCTTTGGCATCTACCACGGAACCGATGTGGCAGGGGTGGTGCATGCCGTCACCGGACGCCGGAACTATCAAATCTGACAGGAGAAAACCCATGCTTCCCGAACTGCGAAAAGTCGTGACCTTTGACGAGGATATTCATACCGAAGGGGGCCGCGCCGCTGATCCGGTCTTGCGGATGATCGGGGTCGCCGCTGTGGTGACAAACCCTTGGGCCGGTCGCGGTTTCGTCGAAGACCTGTCCCCCGAGATTGCGCGCATGGCCCCTGTTCTGGGGTCGCTTCTGACAGACCGGCTGATTGCACTGGCAGGATCAGGCGACGCGATTGAGGCATATGGCAAGGCCTGCATCGCAGGCACCAGTTGCGAGGTCGAGCACGCCTCAGCCTTGATCCACACGCTGCAATTTGGCAATTTCTATCGAGAAGCTGTGGGCGCAAAAAGCTATCTGGGCTTTACCAACACACGCGGCCCGGCCAACACCCAGATCCAGATCCCCTTGATGGACAAACACGATACCGGTCGTCGTTCGCATTATCTGACGGTGCAGTTTTCAATCTACGATGCCCCTGCGGTTGACGAGTTGGTCG
Organism: Paracoccaceae bacterium; assembly: GCA_017854675.1. GTDB lineage: Bacteria > Pseudomonadota > Alphaproteobacteria > Rhodobacterales > Rhodobacteraceae > Sulfitobacter. The sequence continues at coordinate 30,932 of JAFMHE010000002.1, forward strand.
TGGCATTGGGCGCGGCCACGCGCGGGCGGCCGCATCATCGGATCGGGGATCGGTATTCTGATTTGGAAGCGATGGGCCGAAACGTGGAAAATCCAGCGGGTGTCTAGAGCCTGAATTCACGGCGATACCTTCGGGCGGCGGCAATCTGCCCCCGCCCGATACTTTTTCTAGCCGACCAAGGAGGGCAGCCAAAGCACAATGCCCGGAAATGCCACCAACATCGCGATTGTCAGACCATCAGCAATAAAGAACGGTGTGACGCCTTTGAACACGTCCTGCACGGTCAGGTCGTCACGCACGCCCGCAACGACAAAACAGTTCAGGCCAATAGGCGGAGTGATCAAGCAGAACTCGGCCATCTTAACGACCAGAATACCGAACCAGATCGCACACATCGGTCCCGACATACCAAAGGCACTGTCAGCCGCCGCGACCTGCTCTCCTCCGTTCAGGGCCATCACGGCGGGATAAACGACCGGCAGCGTCAACAGCAGCATACCGATGGCGTCCATGAACATGCCCAGCACCGCATAGGCCAACAAAATGCAGATCAGGATCAACATCGGCGACATCTCAAGCCCGGTGATCCAATCGGCAAAAGCGTCCGGCAATTCGGCAAAGCCCAAAAAGCGGACGTAGATTAACACGCCCCAGATGATGGTAAAGATCATCACAGTCAGTTTGGCGGTGTCCAGCAGGGCTTCTTTCAACTGGCCCCAGCGCATCCCCTTGTAGAGCGCCATCAGGAATATGATGAACGCGCCCACGGCACCGCCTTCGGTCGGGGTGCCCCATGCGTCGCCAAAGGGGTTGTAAACAAAGAAAATAATGATCACGACCACCGCCACAATGGGCAGCGCAGGCGGCAGGCTTTCGAACCTTTCGCGCCATGTGAAACCCGTGACGGGTGGGCCGACGTTCTTGAACACAACAGCAATAGTGATGATCAACAACGCATAGACCACAGCAGAAAACGCACCGGGGACAAAGCCCGCCAGCAGCAGTTTACCCACGTCCTGCTCGACGATGATCGCATATATCACAAGGATCGCAGAGGGTGGGATCAGCGAGGCCAGCGTGCCGCCAGCGGCCACAACACCTGCCGCGAACTGCTTGTTATAGCCGACTTTCAGCATTTCAGGGATCGCGATGCGCGCAAACACCGCCGCCGTCGCAACAGATGCGCCAGACACAGCCGCAAAGCCTGCGGTGGCAAAGACCGTAGAGACCGCCAAACCGCCGGGCACCCACGCAAACCAACGCTTGCAGGCTTCAAACAGCGCCGTCGTCAATTTCGCGTAATAGGCCAGATAGCCGATCATGATAAAGACGGGGATCAGGCTTAATACCTGCGCGGACACCTTGGAGTGCGGCGTCAAACCCGCGATTTTGACGCTGATTTCCACCGCTTTCCAGAAACGGTCAGGGTCATAGTCAAACCCGTTCCAGCGCAGCCAGACCAAGCCGACAAATCCCGCCATCGCGGCAGCGAACGCCACCCGCATGCCGAGGATCACAAAGACGAGCATGCCGCCAGAGACCCATAGGCCAATCTCAATCGGTTCCATTAGTCGGCCCCTTCCAGTGCTTTCGCCTCGATCATGGCCTGTTCGGCCACGGTCAGGTTCAGCGGCACCGCCACCGGGCTTTCCAAATTCAGGACGAATGCGCGGGCGAACCCCCATGATTGCAGCAATAACCGCAGCACCAGAACCGCAAAGGCGACCGGCACCACCAGCTTGCTGGGCCATATGGGCAAGCCGACGTCGATGGAACTGTCGCGACTACAAAGCGGGCGCGCACAGTCAAAGGAGCGGTCAAAGTGTGCCCAAGCCCCGTAAGTTAACGCGACAATCAGTACCAGCATCAAAAGAACCGAGACCAGTTCAAAAAACCACAACGCCCGTCCCTTGAGCGCGGACACCAGCATATCCATCCGGATATGCGTGCCATCACGCTGCACATAAGACACGCCCATGATCGCAATGATCGGCATCGCGGCCTCGATATAATCGACATAGCCCATCATCGGCGCGCCAAAGAACTTGCGCGCGACCACCGAATAGGCCGCCAGAAACATCAATGAAAAGATTGCCACACCGGACATCAATGCGCAGACCCGTTCGACGGGTAACAACATCTTGTCCAATCTGCTCAGTAGACTGGAATCCTCCAGTACTGCCCCTGATCCTGCCATGTCGTCCCTCCCTCACATCGGCTTGTTGCCGTTTTTGAAAAACCGCCTCGGGCTGAGCCGAGGCGGTTTTTCAAAAACGAAATGGGCCGACCTTTTACAGGTCGGCCCAAAATAGGTTAGCTGCCGCTCGCTTTTACGTCAGCCAAGGTCTTGATGACCAGATCATAGAGCTCTTGGCCCGGAATACCCTGTGCTTCCATGTCGGCAATCCATGCATCACGCGCCGGTGCTGCGGCTGCGGCGCGGAACTCTTCCAACACCTCATCGGCAATCACGACTTTCTGGACGCCTTTTTCTGCCAGAACAGAGTCCCAGGTTTTCAGAAGTTCGGCGTAATTAGCCAGATAGTGATCCAGTGCCTCTTCGACGGACGAATCAAGCGCGTCGCGCTCGCTGTCGGACAGGGAATCATAGGCGTCGATGTTTACCACGATCGGGCAGTTCACTGTGCCGGGGTTCAGGTTTTCTGTCCACCAGTCAGCTTGGTTGATTGTGCCAAAGCTGAGGTGCGCGTGCTGCGCGAATGCCACCGTGTCGACGACACCGGATTCCATTGCCTGATACGCTTCACCGGATGTCACGGAAGTCGGCACACCGCCAACGGCCTCGAACGCTTTGCCCAGACCGCCGGTTGCGCGAACCCGCATGCCCTGGAACGATTCAAGTGTCGTGCGTGGCTCGCCGGTGCCGACCAGGTTGTACTGCGGCATCGGTGACGTCATCAGCAATCTTGCATTCCACTGCGCCATCTCTTCGGCAGCGGCTGGATGGGCATAGACTGCCTTTGAAACGGCGCGTTCCTGCGCAAGGTTTTCCACACCAAGGAAGGGCAGTTCAAGCACGGTGATCACGCGGTTTTTGTCGGCGTGATAGCCCGCACAAAACTGTGCCATCTCGAATGCACCGATTGAAATGCCGTCAAGGTTTTCGGTGTTCTTGGACAGACCGCCATAGCTGACGTTGATCGTGAATTCGCCGCCTGTCTTTTCGCTGACCAGTTCGGCAATCTTTTCGACGTGCTCTGTAAAGGCACGGCGCTTGCCCCAGACAGAGGCGTTCCATTCGGTTGCCGCTGCTTGTGATACAAACGCAAAGCTAATGGCGCAGACTGCTGCGCCGCTGAGATATTTATTCATTTATGTTTCTCCCGTTCATGCGCACCCTCCTCGGCACGCTTGGCCGGTAAGCTAGCGTGCGCATTGCATGCTGCCAACCCCAATGCGGCACACGGTGTTCTGCAAGCGGTACATCTTTAGTTGCATAGGGCCTTCACGAGAATTTACAGATAACATGGGCTTTACTGTAAAATATTTACAACCCCGTGCCTCTGGACGTGCTTGCATGTTTCTTTCCCCTACGGCCACGCTATGATCGCGGCAATCAGGGCAGCCCCCACAAAGCGGTGTGCACCCGAATATTCCGCCACAATACGCGGCGACTTACGTTAAGGGAGGGACCATCATGTCCGATACAGCCAGCAAGACTTTTCCACCTGCCACCGAAATGGCGGCAAATGCCCATGTGAACGCAGAAAAATATGCGCAGATGTATCAGGCTTCGCTCGATGATCCGGATGCGTTCTGGCGCGAACAGGGCAAGCGCGTGGATTGGATCAAACCCTTTACCCAAGTCAAAGACGTCGACTTTACGCTCGGCAATGTACACATCGACTGGTACGCTGATGGTGAGCTGAACGTTTCCGCCAATTGCATCGACCGGCATCTGGCGACGCGCGGCGACCAGACCGCGATCATTTGGGAACCCGACAGCCCTGATGAGCCGGCCAAGCACATCACCTACAAAGAGCTGCACGCAAACACCTGCAAGATGGCGAACATCCTGCGCGACATGGGTGTGGGCAAAGGTGACCGCGCAATAATCTACATGCCGATGATCCCCGAGGCCGCCTATGCGATGCTGGCCTGCGCGCGCATCGGTGCGATCCATTCGATTGTATTCGCGGGCTTTTCGCCCGACGCGCTGGCCGCACGGGTCAACGGGTCCGAGGCCAAGGTTGTGATCACCGCCGATGAAGCCCCACGCGGGGGCCGTAATACCGCACTGAAAAGCAACGCGGACCAAGCGTTGCTGCACTGCAAGGACACGGTCAAATGTCTGGTGGTCAAACGCACCGGCGGACAGACAACATGGGTCGACGGGCGCGATTACGACTATAATGCACTGGCCGAAACGGCCGCTGACACCTGCGAGCCCGAAGCGATGAATGCCGAAGACACACTGTTCATCCTCTACACCTCGGGCTCTACAGGTCAGCCCAAAGGTGTCGTGCACACCACGGGCGGTTATCTGGTCTATGCCGCGATGACCCATGAGATCACATTCGATTATAAAGAAGGTGAAATTTTCTGGTGTACGGCGGATGTGGGCTGGGTCACGGGCCACAGCTATATCGTTTACGGACCCCTCGCCAATGGCGCGACAACGGTTATGTTCGAGGGTGTACCGACCTACCCCGACGCGTCACGCTTTTGGCAGGTCTGCGAAAAGCATCAGGTCAACCAGTTCTACACCGCCCCCACAGCGCTGCGCGCCTTGATGGGTAAGGGCAACGATTTTGTCACCAAATGCGACCTGAGCAGCATCCGCATCCTTGGCACCGTGGGTGAGCCGATCAACCCCGAAGCCTGGAACTGGTACAACGAAATCATCGGCGGCGGACGCTGCCCCATCGTAGACACATGGTGGCAGACCGAAACCGGTGGCCACTTGATGACGCCGCTGCCCGGTGCGCATGCAATGAAACCGGGTGCTGCGATGAAGCCGTTTTTCGGTGTCAAACCTGTGATCCTTGAACCAACCACAGCCGAAGTGCTGGATGCCAACCCGGTAGAGGGCGTTTTGTGTATTGCCGACAGCTGGCCGGGGCAGATGCGCACTGTTTGGGGCGATCACGAGCGGTTTGAAAAGACGTATTTTTCAGACTATCCGGGATATTATTTTACCGGTGACGGGGCCAAACGCGATGCGGACGGGGATTATTGGATCACAGGCCGCGTGGATGATGTGATCAACGTGTCGGGCCACCGGATGGGCACCGCCGAAGTCGAAAGCGCGCTTGTCGCACACCCCAAAGTCGCCGAAGCCGCTGTTGTCGGTTATCCGCATGACATCAAGGGCCAAGGCATCTATTGCTACGTGACGTTGATGGGGGGCCAAGAACCGTCAGAAGAACTGCGCAAAGAACTGCGCACATGGGTCCGTACCGAGATCGGGCCGATTGCGTCACCCGATTTGATCCAATGGGCACCGGGCCTGCCCAAGACACGTTCTGGCAAGATCATGCGCCGTATCCTGCGCAAGATCGCCGAGGATGACTTTGGCGCATTGGGTGACACGTCTACGCTTGCGGATCCATCGGTTGTAGAAGATTTGATTGAAAATCGCATGAATCGCTAGGATGTAACCGGTGGAGCGAGGGCCAGCCCTCGCGCACCCGAAATATTTAAGGCCAAAAAGAAATCATAGGGGCGCTCGCAGAGAAGTTCGAGCGCCCTTTTTGCGCCCTGATTATGGCACTTTCGGCGGCTACGGTGTTGCGTCACAAGGCAGCAGGGACACCAAGATGAACGCACGTTCTGGACAATTGCATTCAGCCATGGCACCCGAGCGCCAGATGGAAAATCACATGACCTCTTTTGCACCCGGCGACGGTGCCGCCTTGCGCAGCGCCTTTGGGCGGTTTGGCACTGGCGTGACCGTGGTCACGACACAAACCGACGGTGGCCCTATCGGGATGACGGCGAATTCGTTTTCATCGGTGTCGCTGGAACCTGCGCTGGTTTTGTGGTCTGCCGCATTGCGGTCCAAACGCCATGATGCGTTCACCAAAACGCGCCATTTCTGCATTCATGTGCTGGCCGCTGATCAACAGGACGTGGCCTATCATTTCGCCAGCCAAGGGCATGACTTCACGCGGTTTGACTGGGCCGATGGCCCCAACGGGGCGCCTGAAATATCCGGCGTTCTGGCACAGTTCCACTGTGATACCTTTGCGGTCCATCCGGCAGGGGATCATTCGCTGATCATCGGGCAAATCACCCACGCCAGCGAACGCAGCGGCGCAGGTGATGGGCTGATGTTTGATCGCGGACGGTTTGGCACGTTCACCGCGATTGATGCGCCTGCTTAATAGTCTTTCTCAAAGAACAGACCGATACCGCTGTTGCCATCCGACCCAAGCGTCGCCTTGCCCGTCAAATTCGGACTGATGTCGATGTTCAAGGACACCTCGCCCGTGCCATCGGATGCTGCGGTCACATCCGTGTAGACATTGTCCGTCAGGTATTTCCCGACACGCACCGCTGTCGCACCGGAATCCGTAGTGGTCACATCCAGATCATCCAGCCCGAAGTTGTCGCGCAGGTTCGAGATAATGCCAGTGCCACCGCGCCCTGCCAGCGTTGCAACGGCATTGGCCAGTTGCAGTGCCTGAAACGCAGAAATATCCGACAGGTTCCGCCCAAAGAGCAATTGCGCCAACACTTCATCCTGTGGTGCTTCTGGGTTGGATGTAAATGAAACCTCTGGCGCGTCTGCCGGACCTTCGACGATGACATTGACCTCACCCGTCTGTGTCGTGGTGGAGGAAACGAACCGCAGATACGGGATCAAATCGCCCTGAAACTGGATCGCGCCTTCGACCAGATCAAAGCGTTTGCCCAAGATATCAAGACGCCCGCGCAGCAATTCGAACTGGCCGGCAGAAATGATCCGCCGGGTCGTGCCGGTCAGACGCAATGCACCGCCAAGTTCCGCGTCCAGCCCGCGACCCCGCACGAAAATCTGGCGCGGTGCAGCAATGCTCAGGTTCAGACCAAAGCCAGCGCCGGCATTGGCCGCAGGATCAGCCCCGGCATCATCCCCTGACAGCCCGGCCTTGCGCCGCGTGGCCGCAGCAGCGCTGCTATCGCCGATATGGGTGATCTGCGGTATCTCGCCAAAGGTGGTAAGGCCGGTGGAGGGCACGTTCACGACCGTCTCTCCGACGCTAACATCACCACTGATCTGACCGCCGCCACCCAGCAGCGGGCCGGACAACCGCAATGCACCACTGACCGAAGACCGGTAAAGACGCGGGTCAATCAGGACCATGTCATTGAGCGCAATCTGCAAATCAGCCGGCAATGACGCGGTCAGAGTGACGTCACCGCCAACACGCAACTGTCCGCCATTCACCGCATCCGACTGCAAATCTACATTTGCGCGGCTGTCCGACAGCCGGATTGTCGCCGCGATATTTTCCAAGGCCACCCGCAAATTCGGCGCGCTGAGTGTGGCGTTTGATGTCTGTATCGTGCCGGTCACTGAGGACAGCGCCGCAGGACCGTTGATCGACAGATCAAACTGCGCCTGCCCTTGCAGATTACGCGGCGCAAGGAACGGACGGCTCAGCCCCAGCGGGGCATTGCCGTTGATATCAAGGTTCAACGTGCCATCGGTGTTGATCAGCCCGCTCACGCGCGCTTGCGTACCTGCAGGGCCATCGGCGTCGGTCGTCACACGCCATGCGGTGCCTTGTTTGCGCGCGGAGCCGGTCACATCCAGCGGCCCGTTCACCTTTTCAACGATTGACCCGATGTTGGGCATGGAAAGATTGAAATCGACGGCGGCATCCGGTCCGGTCACGATGCCATCAACCGATCCGCGCGAAGAATAGGGGCCTTGCGCTGTGGTCTGCACCATGATGCCCTCAGATGTTTGACGGACCATGCCACTAGCCGACAAGGGGCCGCTGATGCCGGGGGCCAACGGACGGACATTCGGCATGGATACGTTGAAATTCAGACGCATGTTCGGACCTGTGGCCAATCCCGCCACTTCGGCTTTGGCGCCGTATGGTCCGGCCGCTGTCGTATCGACCAGAATACCATCTGGCGTTTGACGCACCGTCCCGCGTGCATCCAACGGGCCGTCAAGCTGGGGCGCAAGGGGGCGCAAGTCAGGAACCGCTAATTCAAAGCTCAGACTCATATCCGGCCCTGTGGCCAGCCCTGCAACCTTGGCCTGCACGCCGTATGGGCCACGGGCCACGGTATCAATGACAAAACCGCGCTCGGTTTGTTGCACTGTGCCGCGCGCATCCAGCGGGCCATCTAGCTGCGGCACCAAAGGTTGAACATTCGGAACGGAGGCCTCAAAGCTCAGGTCAAGTGCGGGGGTAAGCATGCCATTGACCGCCGCCTGCACCTGATAAGGGCCGCTTGCATCCGTGTCGATCTGCCATCCCTCAGGCGTTTGGCGAAGGGTTCCGCGTGCCTTTACCGGCCCGGTGATACCCTCGGCAAAGGGCTCAACATCCGGTAGATCGGCTGTAAAGTTCAACGCGGCATCTGGACCGGTTGCCAGCCCTTTTGCGCTCAGCGCAGCACCATAGGGGCCGGATGTCGTCGCATCTATCGACCAGCCGCGCGTGTCCTGGGTTGCAACCGCGTCGACCTCTACCGCACCTTCATATTGAGGCAGCACAAGACCGATATCTGCCAATTTTGCGGATACCACTGCGCGGCTGTCATCGGTGCGCAACTGCGCCTCGGCGGTCATCTGGATCGCATCATTTTCAAGGATCAGATCCCGCAGGAACGTGCCGGTTTCGTCACGCCGCGCGGTCAAGCTGAGTTGGGTGCGCCCGGCCAGAACCGCATCGGCCTGTTCAATACCCAGCTTCAGATCCTGCGTGCTGCCCTCTGCGCGCAGATCGAATTGGCCGCTTAGTGGCGTCACACTGCCGTTGAGCGCAAGTTGGGTCTGACCGTCCAGTTCGCGCCCCGCAAGGGCGGAAAAGCGGCTGATGTCCGACGCTTCAAGCACCGCGTCGATCAGGGTCGTAAAGCCGGTTTCGAGGCTTTCGATAACCACGTCTCCGCGCAGGGCGTAGTCCGCACCTGTAAGCGACAAATCGGTGATTTCCAGCGGTTGCCCTTCGACATGGGTGATCTGCGTATTGCCGCTGATGCGCTGGCCGACGGCCTCGGCCACAGGTTGCGCGGTAAATGCCAGACCATCCGCGTCAAACGCGAGATC
>JAFMHE010000002.1:40407-43212 GCA_017854675.1 Paracoccaceae bacterium
ATGTCGATGAAAGTCGGCCATTTATCGGCCCCCAGCGCCACCTTCCCCGATAGGTCAGCCGCTTCGGTCTTGAGGGTGAATGCGCTCAGTTCAATTGCGCCGCTGCCCTCGATCAACGCATCGACATTCAGACGCACGTCATCGCCGAAAAATTCCCGGTAACGCGGTGCCAATAGCGCCGTGATATCGCCGCCAATGTCCGCAAGGACGCGCCGGTCCGGCGTGTCTGACGCGCGTCGCGGGGTTTGGGTGCCAAGGGTGATCTGTCCGGCAAGCCGTTCCTGACCATCGGTGGACACCACCACATCCGAGCTGAAATCATCCAGCGGTCCGGTCCCTTGAACAGACATGTCCACAGCAGGCTGACCCGGCAAGTTTAACAAGCGCCCCACGATCCCCTCGGGGCCTTCGTTCAGCTTGAGCAACAGATCAAGGATCGTATCAGAGCGTTCGTAGTTCGCCGCCAATGCAAAGCTACCTGCCTTGCCATCAGTGCGCTGCGCCTGAACATCAATGTCAAACACGTCTTCGGTGTATTGGGCGCGCGCCGTCACGCTCAGTTGCGCGGCCTCTCCCAACAAAGGCGCGCCAAGCGAGATTTGCTCGACGCCGAACGCCTCGATCAGGATCGACACCGGCAGATCAGGCAATGCGAAAGGGGCGGCTTCGGCATCTGGTAATGAGGGTTCTGAAACAGGCAAGCGCGGAATATCAAGGGACGCGGCTGTCAGGCTCTCGACCTCAAGACGACCCCGCAACAGCGCGCTGCGATTCCACACAAGTTCAGCCCCGTTAAGGGTCAGCCAGACACCATCCTTGTCCGCAATCGTCATCCGGTCAAATGACGCGGTAGAGCTAAGCGCGCCCTGAAACCCCACAATGTCCACGGTTCTGCCCGAGCCGCTTAAAGCGTCTTGAATGGCGCGGGTCAGAAACCCTTTGTCGTCGTCCTGCGCAGTGGCGCCAAACGCCAAGGCAAACCACAAAGCTATTGCAGCAATGATCCCTACAAATCCCCGCATCAAAACGACTGCCCAATACCGATGTAGACCTGAAAATCCTCGCCGGTCTCTGGCCCGGATGTCGGCACAGCAACGTCGAGCCGGATTGGTCCGACACCTGTCGCATAGCGCAAACCGATCCCAGCGCCTGAATGCCATGCGCCCGATCCGTCAAAGAATTCTTCTGATCCGATGTATCCCGCGTCCGCAAATCCGACGATACCCAACGTGTCCGTAATGCTGACCCGTGCTTCGGCAGACAGACCGGCAAAGCTGCGTCCACCGACGATATTGCCGCCGCCGAGATCAACACCGAGGGTCTGGTAGGGTTGCCCCCGCACCGTGCCACTTCCACCAGAATAGAACAGGTAATCTGCCGGTGCCACGTTCAGGTCAGGCCCATAAACCGACCCCAATTGCCCCCGGAACGCCAGTGTCACCGGCCGCGCGGTGCCAAACGTTCTGTAGGCGCGTGCATCAACATAGCTGCGCACGCCATTGTCCGCGCCACTCAGCGCGACAAACGGGGTGACTGCCGCCTTCAGGAAATATCCGTCTTTTGCGTCAAGTGTGTTGTCGCGGTAGTCAAATTCTGCACTTAACGGCACCGTGAAAAGGGTGAATTTATTGGTGCCAAAGGCGTCACGCGTTTCTGCCCGCCGTAAGCCCAAACCAAGGGTATAGGTGCGGTTTTCATTGGCAAACCGTTCGATCCCTGCCTCCAGATCAAGCTGGCGTGAGAAGAAGTTAACCTCGTCCAACTGCTCAAGCTTGGCCAAAGCATAAAAATCCGTGTCAGCATTAAAGGTTGCGGGGCGTTCAAACCGTGCCGACAATGTGTAATCCTCACCACCCGAATTGCCGCCGATCCCCTTGATTTCGGCGCCGATCCGCAAGCGTTCTGCCCCCCCCAACAAGTTACGGTGCAGCCAGAATGTATTCAGCGTTACCCCTTCAAGCGAGGAAAGTTCCCCGCCGAACCCAAAACGGCGCGGTTTGCTTTCGGTGATCTGTGCTGTGATTGGAAGCGTATCGTCAGGACCGATCCGGTCCGCCTCCAACAGCGCAACAGCGCTGAAAGCCCCCGCGCGGCGCAACCGTTGCTGGGCCAGGCGCAGCTCATTGGGGTCATATGTCTTGCCTTCGGGAAGGCCCGCAATCTCTATGATCCGCGCGGTGCGCACATCCCGGTTTCCTTTGACGGTCAATGCACCAAACCGCAGCTTGGGCCCCGGTGACAGCTGCAGATTTGCGCTGATGGTGCGGTCCGTGTGGCGCGCGGTCAGGTCTTGGCTGGCAAGCTTGGCCTTCGCGTGTCCCTGATCGCGCCATCCGTTGATACCCGCACTGACCGCATCTTTCAGAACACTCAGGCGCGCAGTTTCACCAACGGCATAGCCGTCGGGCAATTCAGTGCCGGGGGCGACTGGCGAAATTCGGGTCGCGGCAAAGGTAAATTTGGGCCCCGTATCAATGTCGATAACCGCACGTTGAACCTGCCGGGGTGGTGATACCGGCGGGATTGCGGATGCCTCGACCCCGTCCAGCGTAATCTTGACCACGGGTCCGAAATACCCCTGATCGTACAGGACCGCCAAAAGCCGAGCATAGTCCGCCTGCGCGGCCGCAACCAGTTCTTGGGGAGAGGGCGATACATCCTGATCCGTCTGCTCAACCAGCAGCGAACCGCCGCGCAGCGTTGAATAAAGATCGCTGTCCCGGTCGATACCTGTGAATGACAGGTCAGCCGCACCGGCAGATTTGACGCAAACAAGCACAAATCCAATCGCCAACAAACGGGCAC
>JAFMHE010000002.1:43605-47059 GCA_017854675.1 Paracoccaceae bacterium
AATAAATAGGACACCAGATGCTGTTCCAAACGCCCTACGATACGCCGAACGTCCCGCTTTTTGCCCGCAACATCGTTGCCACATCCCAGCCACTGGCAGCACAGGCCGGGTTGCAGATGTTGGCCAAGGGCGGCAATGCAATCGACGCGGCGCTTGCGGCGGCAATCACGTTGACGGTTGTGGAACCCACGGGCAATGGATTGGGCAGCGACGCGTTTGCAATATTGTGGGATGGCGCGGACCTGCAAGGGTTGAACGCATCAGGGCGCAGCCCCCAAGGCTGGACCCCTGCGCATCTGACCGCGACGGGCGAGATACCCCAACGCGGTTGGGGCGCTGTCACCACGCCGGGCGCGGTGTCGGCATGGGTCGCGCTGTCGGAACGATTTGGAGCGTTGCCATTCGAGGCGCTTTTTGCACCCGCCATCGACTACGCGGAAAACGGTTTTCCGGTCTCGCCTATCATCGCGCATCTGTGGGGGATTGCGGCGGATGTGCTGGCCAATCAGCCGGGGTTTGCCGATTGTTTTTTACCCGGTGGACGTGCGCCAAAGGCGGGTGAGAGGTTTCGCAACCCGGATCAGGCCGCGACCCTCCGGTTGATCGCGCAAACCAAGGGTGAGGCATTTTATCGAGGTGCATTGGCCGAACAGATGACTGCGGATGCCGCGAAACATGGATCGGCCTTGTCGATGGCTGATTTGGCCGCTCATGAGGTCACGTGGTCCGGCACAATATCGCAAGATTATGCCGGTGTCAGTCTGCACGAAATCCCCCCGAACGGCCAAGGCATCGCTGCGTTAATCGCGCTTGGCATTCTGGCGCATCATCCTTTGGACGATCTGGCCCCCGACAGCCCAGAAGCGCTGCATCTGCAGATCGAAGCCATCAAACTGGGATTGGCAGACGCGGAGCATTATGTCGCCGACCCTGCCCATATGAATGTGAGTGCCGAGGCGCTCTTGGATCAGGCATATCTCAAGGGGCGTGCCGCATTGATCGACCCGAAGCGCGCGCAGATCGCCAGCCAAGGCGCACCCCGCCACGGCGGTACGGTTTATGTCACCGCCGCCGATGCGAGCGGTAAAATGGTGTCGCTGATCCAGTCGAACTACATGGGTTTCGGCTCTGGCGTGGTGATCCCCGGCACGGGCATTGCCATGCAGAACCGTGGTGCCGGTTTTGTCACGACAGAAGGCCATGCAAACCAGATCGGACCCGGCAAACAGCCCTTTCATACGATCATCCCCGGCTTTGTCATGCGCGACGGCGCGCCCGAGATGAGCTTTGGCGTCATGGGTGGCCCGATGCAGGCCCAAGGGCATGTGCAGATGGTCACGCGCATGATGGTGCACGACCAGTCGCCCCAAGCGGCAAGCGACGCACCGCGCTGGCGTTTTGTCGAAGGCGATGAGGTCGCCGTCGAAAGCAGTATGCCTGACGCCACCGTCGCCGCGCTTGAGGCGATGGGTCACAAGATCACCCGCGAGGCGCCCGACAACAGCTTTGGCTTTGGCGGCGCGCAGCTGATCTGTCGCTACCTAGACGGATACGTTGCCGGGTCAGACCACCGCAAAGACGGGCAAGCGGTGGGTTTCTAGGCAGTTGGTGGGCGTTCGGGGGTTTGTCTGGCTTCGTCTGGCACATCTTAGTTGCGAATGACTTGCATTTACATTTGCGCGGATTATCTCCATTGAAGAGATCAAGGAGATTGTGATGCGACTGAAATTCAGAACTCTTGGCTTGGCCGCTCTTGTCGCGGCCTTTGGCTCAACGGCGTTTGCGCAGGACAAGCTTAAGGTGGTCACGACCTTTACCGTACTTGCAGACATGGTTCAGAATGTCGCTGGTGACGCCGCTGAAGTGGTGTCGATCACCAAACCGGGTGCAGAAATCCACGGCTATGAACCCACGCCCCAAGATATCGTGCGCGCCTATGATGCTGATCTGATCCTGTGGAACGGCCTGAACCTTGAGCTGTGGTTTGAACAGTTTCTGGGGAACTTAAGCGGCGTCCCTTCCGCCACACTTACCGATGGCATAGAACCGATCTCTATCTCTTCGGGCAGCTATACCGGCAAGCCCAATCCGCATGCGTGGATGGGGTTGGATAACGCGCTGATTTACATTGATAACATCGCTCTGGCGCTCAGCGAACATGACCCCGACAGTGCCCAGATCTATGCAGCGAATGCCGCGACCTACAAAGAAGCATTGCAGGCAACGATTGAGCCGCTGCGCGCCGCGGTTGCCTTGATCCCGGAGGAACGGCGCTGGCTGGTCACATGCGAAGGTGCGTTCAGCTATCTGGCGCGTGATTTCGGGATGCAGGAATTATACCTCTGGCCGATGAACGCCGATCAGGTCGGCACACCGCAACAGGTTCGTGCGGTCATCGACGGGGTCCGCGATAATGACATTCCGGTCGTGTTCTGCGAAAGCACGGTCAACACCGCGCCCGCCGAACAGGTCGCGCGCGAGGCGGGCGTCGCTTATGGCGGTGTGCTCTATGTCGACTCTCTCAGCAATGCGGATGGGCCGGTTCCCACCTACCTTGACTTGCTGCGCGTCACGGCAAGCACGGTCGTCCAAGGGTTAAGCGAGGCATCAGAGTAATGACCGATAGCGCGCCAAGCCCCTTGTCCAGCGGCATCACCGCGCGTGATGTGACGGTCACGTACCGCAACGGTCACACAGCCCTTTGGAACGCCGGTTTTGAAATTCCGCGCGGGACAGTAACTGCGCTGGTTGGGGTCAACGGCGCGGGTAAATCCACGCTTTTCAAGGCCATAATGGGCTTTGTCCCCGCCTCCAAGGGGGATATCCGCATTCTTGGGATGACCGTCAAAGAGGCGCTGGCGCAAAACCTCGTGGCCTACGTCCCCCAAGCAGAAGAGGTCGATTGGGCCTTTCCGGTGCTGGTCGAAGATGTGGTGATGATGGGCCGTTACGGGCACATGGGTTTCTTTCGCCGCGCGCGGCCCGTTGATTACGAGGCAGTTGAACTGGCACTAAAACGAGTGGGGATGCAGGATTTTCGCACCCGCCAGATTGGTGAATTGTCGGGCGGCCAACGCAAACGCGTGTTTCTGGCGCGCGCATTGGCGCAGGACGGCAGAGTCATTCTACTGGATGAACCATTTACCGGCGTGGACGTAAAAACCGAAGAACAGATCGTCGCCTTGTTGCAAGAATTGCGCGATGAAGGCCGTGTGATGCTGGTCGCGACACACAACCTTGGCTCGGTGCCGGAATTTTGCGACCGCGTTGTGCTGGTCAAGGGCACTGTTCTGGCGCATGGGCCGACAGAGACAACTTTCACCCGCAAGAACCTGGAGGCCACCTTTGGCGGGGTGCTGCGGCATTTCACGCTGGGTGGCGACGCGCTGCATGACGACGAAGACGCGCGGTCGATCACGATCTTTACCGATGATGAACGGCCGCTTGTGCAATA
>JAFMHE010000002.1:47566-59220 GCA_017854675.1 Paracoccaceae bacterium
TTCTTTGATGAAAACCACGCCCGCGCCATTGGTTTGCGCCCACAAGCATTAAAGGTGGTGTTTTTTATCCTTCTGTCTGCATCTGTCGTGGCTGCGATGCAGACGGTCGGTGCATTTCTGGTGATCGCAATGGTCGTGACACCGGGGGCCACCGCCTATCTGCTGTGTGACCGTTTCCCGCGCCTTATCGCGACGTCCGTGGCGATTGGCGCGATCACCAGCTTTGTCGGGGCCTACCTGAGCTATTTTCTGAACGGGGCCACAGGCGGCGTCATAGTTTGTCTGCAAACTCTGATCTTTCTGATGGCATTTGTTTTTGCCCCCAAACACGGGTTCCTTGCAGCACGCCGCAAAGCAGCCCAAGCCTTGCTTCGCGGACCACCGACATCCCCCACACCGGAGCAGGTCTGATGGATATCGACACGCTGCTGCTGCCGTTCCGCTTTGGATTTATGCAGAACGCCTTTCTGATCTCGATCCTTGTGTCAGTGCCCACTGCATTATTGTCATGCTTCTTGGTGATGAAGGGATGGGCGCTGATGGGTGATGCTGTCAGCCATGCGGTTTTGCCCGGTATCGTGCTGGCCTATATCCTTGGCCTGCCTCTGATCATCGGTGCCTTTGCCGCCGGCATGACCTGTGCGGTGGCGACCGGCTATCTGGCCAACAACAGCCGCGTGAAACAGGACACTGTTATGGGTGTCGTGTTCTCGGGCATGTTCGGGTTGGGCATCGTTCTGCATGTTTCTGTCGAGACGGAGATGCATCTGGATCACATCCTGTTTGGCAATATGTTGGGGGTGGATGCCACCGAGTTATGGACCGCAGGTATTATCTCGGCAGGGGTTGGTTTGATGCTGGCGTTGAAATGGCGCGACTGGCTGCTGCACAGCTTTGATCCGGCGCAGGCGCAAGCCTCTGGCTTGTGGGTCGGCTGGCTGCATTACGGCATGCTTACGGCCCTGTCGCTGACGATTGTTGCGACGCTTTCAGCGGTCGGTCTGATCCTTGCCATCGGATTGCTGATCGCGCCAGGCGCGATTGCGTTTCTGCTGGTCCGGCAATTCAGAACGATGCTTTGGGTCGCCGTCGCGGTCTGTATGAGCGCGATGTTGCTAGGCACATATGCCAGCTTTTTCATCGACTCCGCCCCTGCGCCCACGATCATTCTGATCCTGACTGCGATGTTCATTGCTGCATTTATCAGGCGGCAGCGCCAGACCAGATTGATGACAAGGAGAACCACCAACGAGGTTTGATCGGCGGCAAACCATTACCCGAGTGTTTTAATAAAGTATATTGACTGATCACCCAATTCTGATACCTGAGTAAATAGATAAGGTTTAACTGGAGAATCCCATGCCCTTGAAATCCGCCTCCCTTCTTCTGGTATTGGCCACCACAACTGCCCTGTCCTGCGCGACCGCTGTCGCCGCCGACAGCCATTCAAAGGAACTGAATCTCTATTCCTCACGTCACTATGACACGGACGAGCGGCTTTATTCCGATTTCACCGACGCCACGGGCATCACCATCAACCGCATCGAAGGCAAGGCCGACGAGTTGATTGCGCGCATGCGGGCCGAAGGGGCAAATTCTCCTGCCGATATCCTGCTGACCGTCGACACATCGCGGCTTGAGCGGGCCAAGGATGCGGGCGTGCTGCAATCCATCGACAGTGCGGTGCTTGAAGATAAAATCCCCGCCAACCTGCAAGACAGTGACAATCAGTGGTTCGGGTTTTCACAACGCGCCCGGATTATCTTTTATGACAAGGCCGATGTCCAAGACCCGCCGATGGACTACCTCTCGCTGGCTGACCCGAAATACAAAGGGCTTGTGTGCCACCGCTCTTCCTCGGACGTTTATAGCCAGACCCTGCTGGCCGCGATCATCGAAAACCACGGTGTAGAGGCCGCGACCAACTGGGCCGAAGGCATGGTCGCCAACTTTGCCCGTGATCCACAGGGAGGTGACACCGACCAGTTGCGCGGTATCGTCTCGGGCGAATGCGATATCTCGGTGGCCAATACGTACTACTTTGCCCGCGCTTTGCGCACGGATGTTGACGGCCTCACAGCAGATATTGACCAGATTGGTTGGGTGTTTCCCGCACAAGACGCGGAAGGTGCGCATATGAACCTGTCGGGTGGCGGTATCGCGGCAAACGCACCAAACCGGGACAACGCGATTGCGTTCATGGAATACCTCGTTTCAGATCAGGCACAGCAATATTTCTCGGCCGGGAACGATGAATTCCCAACAGTCCCCGGTGTGGAGCTGAGCGAGAGCGTAGCCAAACTGGGCACGTTCAAGGCCGATACCGTTGATCTGTCGAAGGTTGCCAAGAACGTGGCCGAAGCACAGAAAATCTTCAACACAGTCGGCTGGAAGTAAACAGCGCAGCCCCGGACATTGATCCGGGGCTACGTCGTTCCAAGCCTTTCAGATACGACCCAGCTTTTTATCACGTGCGGTCAGTTCAGGATCGCGCTTGGCGGGATCACCGTACCCCCCACCGCCGGGCGTGCGGACCCGCACCCGGTCGCCTGCTTTCAACGCGATGTCCTGTTCTTTGGACAGATGTTCGGGGATATACTTTACCCCGTCACGCCAGACCTCGACCTCGTTGACCGCACCATCAGCACCGCCCAGCGCGCCCTGCGGGCCGAACCGTCCATGATCCATCACAAAACTCGCACGCGCATGTCCGCGCCGCAATTCCAATTCATAATCCAGCCCCAGACCACCGCGATGCTGGCCTGCGCCCCCTGACCCTTCGCGCAGGGCGTAGCGGTGGTAAAGCACGGGGAAATTCTGTTCCATGATCTCGACTGGTGGCGCTTTGGAGATGCCAATGGTCGAGCATCCGTTGGACAATCCGTCATGGTCGGCATTCCCGCCGTAGCCGCCACCCGACAGTTGATACATGACAAAATCACGGCCCGTTTCCGGATCATGCCCCCCCAACGCAAAGTTCCCGCTGGTCCCCGCTGGCGCAGCAGTCACACGGTTGGGCAACGCCTCAACCAATGCTGCGAACACGGCCTCTGCGATCCGCTGCGATACTTCGGCGGCACAGCCCGACACCGGGCGCGGATAGTGCGCATCCAGAAAAGTGCCCGTTGGACGGATCACCTCAAGCGGCGTGAATGCCCCCGCGCTGATCGGCACCTCGGGGAAAATGTGCCGCATGGCAAGGTAAACAGACGACAATGTTGTCGCGAGGACAGAGTTCATTGGTCCCATGCAGGGTGGGCTGCTGCCCTTGAAATCAAACACCAGATGGCCGGGTGTTTTTGTGACGCATAATTCAATCGCCAGCGGTTCATTCACCACCCCATCGCTGTCGATCCACGCCGTTGAGGTATAGGTGCCGTCGTCAATCTCATCAATCAGGCTCCGCATCTGGGCCTCTGCCCGCAGCCGCAATTCCGCAATCGCCGCGCGCACCACGTCATCGCCGTAACGGTCCAACAGCGCGTTCAAACGGTCTTCGCCCACCATCAGCGCGGCGGCTTGCGCTTTGACGTCTCCGATGCGCTGGTCGGCAACGCGGATGTTTGAACAGATGATGGCGTAGATCTCTTCGTCCATCACCCCTTGCTTGAACAGGCGCACAGGCGGCAGGCGCAAGCCCTCTTGTTCAACAGACGTGGCAGAGGCCGAAAACCCCCCCGGCACAGCGCCGCCTGTGTCAGGCCAGTGGCCCGTGTTGGACAGCCAGCAGAAAATCTCGCCCTTGCGGTAGAACGGACGGGCAAAGCGAACGTCCATCAGGTGCGTGCCACCCAGATAAGGATCGTTCACGATGTAGATATCATCGGGCTTGGGCGCCGCCACTCGGCCTGCGGCAATCATTTCGATCAGCGTCTTTGTGGAATATTGCATCGTGCCCACAAACACCGGCAAACCGCCCACGCCCTGCGCGATCAACGCACCATCTTCGGCGCTATATATTCCGTCGGACCGGTCATTTGCCTCTGCGATGACAGGCGAAAACGCGGCGCGGGAAAAGCTCAGGTCCATCTCGTCACAAACCTGTTGAAGCCCCGCTTGGATCACCGACAGGGTGATCGGGTCGATTTTGGGCGCTGCCGTCATGTTGCTGCTCCGATCTGAACCGTAAGGTTGCCATCAACACCACCCGTCACACTGTCACCGGGCGGGATCAGGATGGTGCAATCCAACTGCTCGATCAATGCAGGCCCCTCAAGGGTGACATCCTCTGGCAGGTGATCGCGCCAATAGATCGGTGTATCATGCGCATGCCCGTCAAAGATCACCGTGCGGCTGCCCGTCGGTGTGGCCTGTGACTGTCGTCCGGCGGCATCAATCAGCAGGTTCAGATCAACGGGATCACAGACCCCGATGACCGAACAATTCACATTTACGATCCGCGCCCGAATTTGCGGCAACGCGACCTTGAAACGGTTCCAATAGACCTTTTCAAACCGGGCGCGCAGGTCATCTGTCGTGGGCGCCCCATCTGCGACGGGCACGCGGACCACATGGCTTTGCCCCAGAAATTGCATGTCGACGCTAAAATCTGTTTGCACCTCGCGCACGGCGATGTTTTCGCGGTCAAGCGCTGCTTGCCCCGCCGCGACCTGTTCCGCAAATGCTGCGTGGATGGCAGCAATATCCAAATCATCAAGCGGCTGGTTGATCGTCTGGACAAAATCATGGCGCAGATCGGCCACAGCACAGCCCAGCGCATTGGTGATGCCGGGCCGCGCCGGGATCAACACACGCGGCACACCCAATTCGCGCGCAAGGGCGGCGGCATGCAACGGCCCCGCACCGCCAAAGGCAAAAAGCGCAAAATCACGTGGGTCCGCCCCCAGAGACAGCGACACCATGCGGATTGCGCCCGCCATTTTGGCATTCGCCATACGGATCACCGCCTCTGCTGCCCGGATGGCATCAACCCCCAAAGGACCGCCAAGATCGCGCTGAAACACTGCCGCGATGTCATCCATGCTGATGCCACCGGCAACAGCATTCAGTTTCTCGGTATTCAACCGCCCCAGCAGCATATTGGCGTCCGATATCGTGGGGCGCGTGCCGCCCTTGCCATAACAAATCGGCCCCGGATCAGCGCCCGCACTTTCCGGTCCAACCTCCAACAACCCCGCGGGATTGACCCGCGCGACAGACCCGCCACCTGCCCCCACGGTGCGGACATCCACCATCGGCACATGGATCGGCATGGCATATTCAACCTCGATTTCATTCGAAACCGGCGGCGTGCCATTGCGGATCAGCGCCACATCCGTGGAGGTACCGCCCATGTCATAGGTCAGCAAGTTCACCTCACCTGCCCGCCGTCCCGTATAAGCCGCTGCCATCACGCCAGAGGCAGGACCGGACATCACCGTCTTGGCCGCCTCGCGCGCGACCAGCTTTGAGCTGACCATGCCACCATTGCCGTTCATCACCAGCACGTCGCCTTTGTAGCCCTTGTTCGCCAGTTCTGCGCGCAACCGCGCCACATAGCGTTCCAGCAACGGCTGCACAGAAGCGTTCACCGCCGCAGTGACGCCACGCTCGAATTCGCGGGTTTCAGACAACAGCGAATGACCGGTCGTGATATAGGTGTTGGGCCACATCTGACCCGCGATTTCAGCAGCGCGCAGTTCATGGGCCGGGTTGGCGTAGGCGTGCAGGAAATGGATCACCAGCGCCTCGCACCCCGCATCAATCAGCGCTTGTATCTGGGTGCGCAACGCATCCTCATCCAGCGGCGTCAGAACATTACCGCCCGCATCCATCCGCTCGGGCACTTCAAGGCGCAAGTCGCGGGGGATGACCGGCGTAAACTCCCCCTTCATCCCGTACGGTTGCGGTCTGGTCCGTCGCCCCAGTTCCAGCACATCACGAAAACCCATCGTGGTGATCAAGCCGGTGCGTGACAATTTGCGTTCCAGCACCGCGTTTGTCGTCGTGGTTGTGCCGTGAACGATCAGATCGACAGTGGTCAAATCAACGTCCGCTTCCTTGAGCGCGGCAAGCACGCCAAACGCCTGATTGTCCAATGTTGTCGGGGTCTTGGCGATGCGCATTCCGCCAGTTTCTGCATCCACCATAATCAGATCGGTAAAGGTCCCACCCACATCAACGCCGATAATCGTACTCTTTGCCACGGCGCACCTGCTTTGTGAAACTTGCTTGCATACAAGTAGAACGCCACGCACCACAATCTGTCAACGGTGTTGGGGCCGCGCCGTCCCGCGACGCCACATGGGCCTTTCAAATCACCTGAATCGCGGTAAGGTTTACACATGCGCCTTCTGACCTTTTCCCTTTTCACATACCTGCTGATGCCTTTGGCAGCCCATGCACATGTGTCCGAGCAAGGCTTTGTCCTGCTGCTGCCAACGGGCGTTTATATCGTCGCGGGTGTCACGGCAGTCGCACTGACCGTGATGGCCCTGTTTGCAGTGACCGGTGATGGTGTGTGCGCCCTGTTCGCTGTGCGCCGGTTCGCGCCGCGTGTCCCGCAACGCGCCCTGCATCTGCTAAGCTTGTGTGCAACTGGCGTCCTCTTTGGGCTGATCTATCTGGGGGTTTATGGGCCGCGCGACCCTCTGTCGAACCTCATGCCGCTGGGATTCTGGACTGTGGGTTGGATCGGGATGGTCAGCCTGACAGCCGTTTTCGGCAACCTGTGGACGGCGTTCAATCCATGGTCGGGCCTGCATGCGTTGATCGGGCCACGTGCCGCTAAATTTGCACTGCCCGCCACCCTAGGTAATTGGCCCGCTACCCTCTTGCTCGTCGGGTTCGCCGCGTTCTTACTGGCCGATATTGCGCCTGATGATCCGACACGGCTTGCCCGTTTTGTCGGATTGTACTGGCTCATCACCATGATTGGCATACTGATCTGCGGCACGGCTTGGCTGCGGCACGCCGAGCTAGGCCACGCGATATTCGACGCTTTTTCGCGGCTTGCGCCTGTGCGGCTGTCGGCACCTGCGGGGATTGGCGGACCGGGGTGGCAAGTGATTGAGCGGCCTGCACAAACAGGTGCCGGTGTTTTTGCACTAACCTTGCTGGCCGTGGGCAGTTTTGACGGGTTGAATGAAACCTTCTGGTGGCTGGGCCTGATCGGGGTGAACCCGCTTGAATTTCCGGGCCGTTCGGCAGTGGTGGGCATCACACTGATCGGGCTTTTTGCAACTGTAGTCCTATTGATCGCGAGCTTTGCGATCACAATCTGGCTGGGCCTTCGGATCAGCCGCTCGGACGTAGCTTTCAGGATTGCATTTTCTACACTTGCGCTCTGCGTTCTGCCCATCGCGCTGGTCTATCATATGGCGCATTATCTGACGTCCTTACTGGTCTCTGCCCAATATACTCTTGCCGCCCTCAGCGACCCGCTGGGCACGGGCGCTGATATTTTGGGCATTGAACCTTTCCACGTGACAACGGGGTTCTTCAACAGCATCGACACCGTGCGCGTGATCTGGATAACCCAAGCCGGTCTGGTGGTGTTCGGCCATGTCTGGTCGGTATTTTTGGCGCATAGGATTGCACTTAACCTCTTTGGCACGACCCTGCGCGCGGCCTTTGCGACGCTGCCCCTGTCGCTGTTTATGATCGCCTATACGTTCCTTGGTCTGTGGCTTTTGGCGGCACCAAAGGGCATGTAATCAGCAAGGTCCAAGAATTTTCTGGACAGATCGCATGCATACAAGCAACATTTGCCAATAAACCCCGGGTGACCGAAAAGGCCCCACCGACTGGGAGAGTTGGAATGACCAAGACATCTATGACAACCAGACGCACCTTGCTGAAATCCGCCGCAGCGGGCGGATTGCTGGCCGCATCACCGCTGATGGGCCGCTTTGCAAGCGCGCAATCCTCAGCGCCGATCAAGATCGGCTTTCAGCAACATTCAACCGGCATCGGCGCCGCATATGGCCGCTGGTACGGGCGCACGACCGAGGCCGCCGTCAAACTGATCAACGATGGCGGTGGCATCAATGGCCGCCCCGTTGAGATTGTGGCCGAAGACGATGGCACCGACCCCAAGCGCGGCGCGGAAGTGGTCGAGAAATTCGCCAACCAGCACAATTGCGATGTCGCGTTCGGCACCCTCTTTAGCCACGTTGTCTATGGCTCTGCCCCTGCGGCGGGTGAACAGAAACTGCCGTATTTCGTGGTGTCCGAAGGGCATCATGTCGCATCGGGTGCCCTGAACCGCTATACGTTGCAGCCCGGCATTACGGACGTGAAAAGCCAGGTACAGGCGATGGCGCCTTACGTGGCTGAGAACTTGGGCAAAAAGGTTACGATGATCTTCCCCGACTTTGCCTTCGGACATGACCACCGGGACTTTTTCACCGCCGCGATTGAGGCACAGGGCGGCGAGGTGCTGGAGCATATTGCGATCCCACCGACCGAGACATCGTTTACCAAATACTTCCCCAAAATCCCGCGTGACACCGAAGTCATCTATCACGTCATGGTCGGTCCTGCTGTTCTGACGTTTGTAAAAGAGCTGGGCGAGTTCTTTGGCCCCTCTGCACCTGCGATTTTCGGCTTTATCGACTCGCTTGAGGCCGTGGACATGGCATCACCGGGTCTTGAGTTCCTTGAAGGCACGTATTTCTGGGAGGGCAATCCCCGCTATGCCCAAGCCGATCAGACCAGCCACGACAAGATGTTCCGTGCTGCCGTCGGCGTGGACGACAATGGCGCGTCTCTGTCGGACAGCAAAGACGTATCGACCTACGCCCATATGTTCGGCTGTTGGGAAACCTTGCACGTAATAAAAGCGGGCATGGAGGCCGCTGGATATCAGGGGCCAGAGGACCGCGCCAAGCTGATCGAAGCCGTCGAGGCGATGACCGACATGCCGGAAAGCGACGCACATCCACAGGGACCAAAGCTGTTTAACGGCAAAACGCATCAGGTCTTTGGCGTCCAGTACATCAGCCGCGTGGAAAAAGGGAAGCTGGTCAAAGTCCACACCACCAGCATTGAAGATACGCTTTATGAGGACGAGGTGGATTACACCACCATGTCGTTCTGACCTAAAGCATTTTCAGGCCGGACCACGCGGTTCGGCCTGACATAGAAAGCCCCTCCCCCTATGGATTTTGGTCCTCACCTTCTTCTCGCCATTCTTGAGGGCGCCGTTGGTGCCGCTGTGCTGGCGCTGACGGCCCTTGGGCTGTCGTTGGTATTTGGTGTGATGCGCGTGGTGAACGTGGCGCATGGTGAGTTTTTCATGGTCGGTGCTGTGGTCGCGTGGTTCGTGGCCGACACTGTCGCGGGGCATCCTGCTTTGGGGTTCACGGCTGCTTTGATCATCGCACCTGTGGTGGCCGGATTGATCGCGGTTCTGGTCGACAAACTGGTGCTGAAACAGGTCGAATACGACCCCGAAGCGACCATCGTTGGCACCATTGGTGTCCTCTATATCCTGCAACAAACTGCGCTCATGACTTACGGGCCGGAACCCCGACCGGTTGAGGCCCCGTTCAGCACGCGCATTCCGTTGCCGTGGTTTGAATGGGGCGAAAACGGGTTTGCGATGTTCTATCCGTGGGGGTTAAGCATCACGAGCTACAAACTGTTTGTGATCTGCGCTGCGGCTGCCGTTCTGGTTGCCTTTTGGTTGATCATGTCGCGCACCCGGTACGGGCTGATTATGCGGGCGACGCAATTAGACCGCGAAACGGCGCTGGCCTTTGGCATCCCTGTCAGCCGCGTTTATTCCATTGTCTTTGGCATCGGCGCAGGGCTCGCCGCCTTGGCCGCTGTGCTGATCGTCCCGATCCAGCAAGCGTATTATCTGATGGGCGCAGAGCCGCTACTGCTCAGCTTTATTGTCGTGATCATCGGCGGGCTTGGCTCCGTGCGTGGCACGGTTGTCGCGGCCCTGCTGATTGGCATGTCAGACGGGATTATATCTGTCTTTCTCAGTCCGACGTTGTCCAAGATCATTGCCACATTACTGGTCGCGCTGGTGCTGGTGTTCCGCCCCCAAGGCCTGTTCGGGACCAAAGCGGCATGAGCATTTCGACCAAATCCTTTGCCCTGCACGCGGGCCTTATCGCTGTGCTCTTCGCCCTTGGTTTCCTGCTGCCCACCTATCATCAAGGCAATCTGGCGCGGATCATGGTGCTGGCCACCTATGCGGTCGGGTATAACGTGCTTTTTGGCTATACCGGCCTGCTCAGCCTTGGGCATGCAATGTTCTTTGCGGCAGGCATGTACGGACTGGGCCTTGCCATGCATCTGGGCGGCTTGCCCCCTGTTCCCGCGTTCATTATCGGTCTGATCGCGGCTGCGGCGCTTTCAACAATCGTTGCCTTGCTGGCGCTGCGCACCATCGGCGTGGCGTTCATGATCGTGACACTCATGTTCTCGCAGGCGGTGTTCCTGACCATCCTCTATCTCGGCACCTACACCGGCGGCGATGAGGGTTTTGTGATCGCGCAAAGTTCCCGGCAAATTCTGGGCTATGATCTGACCCACCCGTTGACCCGCTATATGGCCGCGCTGTTTGTGTTTAGCGCCGCCTTGCTGATCACCGCACGCATGATGCAGGCGTCCTTTGGCCAAGTCCTGATCGGGGTGCGGGAAAACGAAGAGCGTACTACGATGCTGGGCTATGACGTATTCCGTCACAAGCTGGCGTCAGTGATCATTTCAGGCACCATATCAGGTGCAGCCGGTGCCACATATGCGCTGCTGTTCGGGTATGTCGGGGCGACGTTCGGCTCAGTCCAATATTCGATCTTTCCGCTGCTTTGGGTGCTTTTGGGCGGTGCTGGCACGACGATCGGGCCGCTGGTCGGGGCCGTTTTCATGTTCTATCTGATTGATTATTCAAGCGGCCTTACCAATGCCTACATGCTGATCGCGGGCGTGG
Organism: Paracoccaceae bacterium; assembly: GCA_017854675.1. Classification (GTDB taxonomy): domain Bacteria; phylum Pseudomonadota; class Alphaproteobacteria; order Rhodobacterales; family Rhodobacteraceae; genus Sulfitobacter. The sequence goes on from JAFMHE010000002.1 coordinate 58,455, forward strand.
TTCTGGTCCTTCTGACGCTGTTTGCACGTGCGGGCCTCGTGGGTGAAATCCGCAAACGCTGGATCGCGTGGTTGCCATGATGCTGCTTGAGACAAAGGGCCTGACCCGTATCTATGGCGGGCTGACAGCGGTTAACAACGTCGATTTCGCGCTGCCCCAAGGCGAGGTGCACGCGCTGATCGGCCCGAATGGTGCGGGCAAATCCACCTTCGTTGGTATGGTATCGGGTCGCATTCCCGAAAGCCGGGGCGAGGTCTGGTTTGACGGTAAAAACATCACCCACCTGCCCGCGCACAAACGCATTCAGGCGGGCATGGCCTATACGTTCCAGATCACTGCAGTCTATGCCCGCCTTAGTCTTGCCGATAACGTGGCGCTGGCACTCAGAACCCGCAAGCGGCCCTTGCTGCTGGCAGCGCTTGATCGTGTCGGATTAGCCGACCGCGCCGATCAGATTACCGGGGATTTATCCTATGGCCACCAGCGTCTGCTGGAGATCGCGATGGGCGTGGCACAAGCACCGCGCCTGCTGATCCTGGATGAACCGACCCAAGGGCTTGCCGAAAGCGAGATCGAAGGCTTCAACGCGCTGATCAAGGGGTTGGCGGGCGAGACGACCATCCTGCTGATCGAGCACAACATGAGCGTGGTCATGGCCTTGGCTGAACGCATCACCGTGCTGGAAACCGGCGAAATACTGGCGACCGGCACACCCGATGAAATCCACAACAACAAGGTGGTGCAAGACGCCTATCTGGGGTCAGGA
>JAFMHE010000089.1 GCA_017854675.1 Paracoccaceae bacterium
TTTGGAGGCGAGTAGGAGAATCGAACTCCTGTACACGGATTTGCAATCCGCTGCGTAACCACTCCGCCAACTCGCCGTCCTGTGGTCTGGGGCACTGCTAGCGGATTGGCTGATCCGCTGCAAGACACCAGATGCACGAAAGTCCCCTAAGGGCCGTTGCTGTGAGGGCAGGGATGTGGCACATCTTGTGGAAAGAATCTGAACGGATGAGTTTAGCACATGAGTGATTTTGCCCTGCGCAGAACAATGATGGTGGATACGCAAGTGCGTCCATCCGACGTGACCAAGTTCCCTATTATTGACGCAATGCTCAGCGTTGCGCGCGAAGATTTTGTGCCTGCAGCGCAGCGAGAAGCGGCGTATATGGGCGAAAATCTGGATCTGGGTCAGGGCCGGGTCCTGTTGGAACCGCGCACACTGGCAAAGTTGCTGGATGCGCTGAGCATCGGGAATGGTGAGCTTGTTCTCGATATTGGCTGTGCGCACGGTTATTCTTCTGCGGTGATTGCACGGATGGCCGAGGCGGTAGTCGCGGTCGAAAGCGATGAGGCGATGGCCGCCGAGGCACAAGAAAGTCTTTTGGCAGCAGGTGCAGATAATGTAGTGTTGCACATGGGCCCGCTGACAGAAGGCGCGCCGCAGCACGGACCCTATGATGTCATCATCGTTCAGGGTGGTGTCGTGGACGTGCCTGTTTCAATTACCGATCAATTGAAAGACGGCGGGCGCATCGGATGCTTGTTCATGACCGGCGCCTTGGGTGAGGTGCGGATCGGTTACAAGCGCGGTGAAGATATCAGCTGGCGGATGTCGTTTAACGCATCCGCACCGGTTCTGGACGGGTTTCAACGCGAGGCAGCGTTCCAGCTGTGACAATATGAATGCCCGAAAAGGGCGAACAGAACATACAGCAAAGCGCAGGGGGCAGTTTCTAGTGCGGACAACGTATAAACAAATACGATCACGCCTATTTGGCGGGGTGATGATGGTCGCAGCGGCGACCTTTGTGGCACCGAAGGCAGAGGCGGAAACGCTCGCGGATGCCCTTGTAGGTGCCTATACGCATTCAGGGTTGCTTGACCAGAACCGGGCGCTCTTGCGCGCGGCCGACGAGGATGTCGCGCAGGCGGTTTCAACGCTCAAGCCGATCCTGCGCTGGACGGCGACGCTGACGCAGAACTTTGGACGTGTTCGGTCAAACGCTGTTTTGGGCACAGTCAACAACACCGATTTGACCTCATCGCTGAATTTGATTGCTGAATGGTTGATCTACGATTTCGGTGCGCGCCAGCTTAGGGTCGAGGCTACAAAAGAGACGGTTCTGGCCACCCGCGATTCGCTTTTGGATATCGAACAACAGGTCCTGTTGCGTGCAGTCAGCGCCTATATGGGTGTGATCGAGGCGTCAGAATTTGTCGCACTGCGCAACAACAACCTTGGTCTTTTGACGCAGGAATTGCGTGCGGCGCGTGACCGTTTTGAAGTGGGCGAAGTCACCCGAACAGATGTGGCGCTTGCCGAAGCACAGCTTGCCAACGCCCGTTCGGGGCTTGCCGGGGCTCAAGGTGATTTGCTGCGTGCCCAAGAAGAGTTTCGCAATGTCGTCGGGCGGACACCGGGCCGCCTGAGCCAGCCACCGCGCTTGCCCAACGTCGGCAATGACCTTGCCGCGTCCAAAGCGCTTGCTGTGCGGCAACACCCTGCGTTGCAAAGCGTACAGCACTCTGTTGCGGCCGCTGATTTGTTGACCCGTGCCAGTGAGGCGGACATGCTGCCAACGGTACGGCTTCAGGGTACGCTTGGTTTGAACGAAAACCTCAGTGAGGACCAATTCAACCGGTCCGGCTCTGTTGGGATTCAGGCGGGGCAGACCCTGTTTCAGGGTGGCGCCCTTTCTTCTGCGGCGCGCCAACGCATGGCCCAAGCCAGCGCGCAGCGCGCGAACTTGCACATCGTGCGGTATAATATCGAGCAGCAAGTCGGCAATGCCTATGCAAGCCTGTCATCCGCGCAGGCACAGCTTGAAGCGTCTGACCGTCAAATTCGCGCCGCGAGTATCGCGTTTCGGGGCATCAGAGAGGAAGCGGCCCTGGGGGCACGCACCACATTGGATGTTCTGGATTCAGAGCAGGCCTTGCTGGACGCCCAAACGATTCAAGTCTCCGCGCGTGCAAACCTGTATGTTGCGGCTTACAGCATGCTGGCTGCAACAGGCCGGTTGACCGCGCAACAGCTAAAGCTGCCTGTTCAGATTTATGATCCCGCAGCCTACTACAATCTTGTAAAGGACGCGCCGCTCAAGAAATCGAAACAGGGCGACCAATTGGACCGGGTGCTGCGGGCGCTGCAAAAAGACTGACAATTTTCCAGGCCCCATTGTGCGAAAACCGTTCCGGGGTTACTCTGGGGCGGAGCAGAGAGTGGTGAAAAAAATGTCTGACCCCGTCACAAACGCCGAGGTAGAAGACGTATTGTCTTCGATACGCAGGTTGGTGTCCGAAGATAAGCGTCCGTTGCATGTTTCCCAAGGCGACAAGTCGAGCGACCGTCTGGTGTTAACCTCGGCGTTGCGCGTGGCCGAGGATCTTGAACCCGAAGTTGCGGATGTGACTGCACCGGACGCGCCCGATCACGGGCGTTCCGGCACCGCGAAACCGGCCGAGCTTGATGCGACACCACCTTCGGATCAAGGAAATGTCGATCAGGAAGCCGCTGCTATTGGGGATGATGATTTTTCCTTTGACGATCCTGCCCATGACTATTCGGATGACCCATACGGTTTCCTTGAGGACGAGAGTGAAGAGGCAAAAACGACTGTGGGTCCTCATGCGGATGAGCAGGCAACTGACGACGCCAACGTGCAACCGGATGAGGCAGACCACCAATCGGCGGAAGAGGGCGAAGATAGCGAAGAACATCAACAGGACGATCAGATATCTGACGTTGCGCTGGGTGAGCAGGATCGTGAGATTGAACAGGGAACCCCTGAACTGGTCCAGTCCCCTACCAGCAAAGCGGATGCGTTGCGCGCCAAGATAGAAGAGTTGGAAGCAGCAATCGGTGGGATCAGCACCAATTGGAGTGCATCTGGCACGCCTTCGGACGTGGCTGATCCGGCACTGTCCAAAGATGCGATGGCATGGGAGGACGAGTCCCCCGAGGATGCCATAAAGCCGCATTTTCACAGCTATGATGCCGAGAATGACGTTCAACAAGACGGTCAAGACGGCGAGGATGTATCCATTGCTGATGGTGTCGAAGCGTTGTCTGATGCCACACCAAAAACCAGCGAGACATCTGAGAGCAATATCGCTGCTGAAGATCGCGTTGCGATATCAGAGCCGGAGCCGGATGGTTTTGACTACTTCAGTGACACCCAATTAATTGACGAAGAAGCATTGCGTGACATGGTCGGTGAAATTGTACGCGCAGAATTGCAAGGCGCGCTGGGCGAACGGATCACCCGGAATGTGCGCAAGTTGGTCCGTCGGGAAATTCACCGCGCATTGACGGCGCAAGACCTTGAATAAACGCTAAACGTCTGCGGCCAAAGACAGCAGTAGATCGACGTCCATATAGCTTTCGACATGCGCGGCCAAAGCGTCGAGCGTGTTCTCGACCCCGCCTGAGAAATCCAGAGTAGACTGCACGCCCATCGGTGCAAGATATGCGGATCGAAAGAGGTCAGAACCAAACAGCCCGTGCATGTAGCAGCCTTGCACCTGACCATTTCGCCCTGCGGCCCCTTCTGGCCTTCCGTCGATGTCCAACCACGCGCGGACGCAATCAGGGCCGGTGGTTTCACCAAGGTGAATCTCATATCCTGACACCGGGGTGCCGGTTCCCGGATGCGTGCCACTTTTGACGGACAGATGCTTTACCGGTGCCATCACCGTTTCAACGTCCAGATGGCCCAGCCCCTCAACCTCGCAAGGCGGCCCTTCGATCCCATGTGGGTCTGCGATGCGCTTGCCCAACATCTGATATCCGCCACACAGACCCAGAACGCGGCCCCCCCGCCGGATGTGGGCGGCAAGATCAATGTCCCAGCCTTCGGCGCGGAATGCTGCAAGATCGGCAATTGTGGCCTTGCTGCCCACCATCAGCACCAGATCAGCGTCGGCAGGCAACGGGGTGCCCGGCATGATCAAACGCAGGTCCACGCCGGGTTCTGCGGCAAGCGGGTCCAGATCATCGGTGTTCGAAATACGCGGCAAACGGGGCACAGCAATCACACAACCAGAGCCCCCCGAACGCGCCCGTGCGGGCAGGTCCATCACGTCCTCGGCGGGCAGGCGGTGCGCGTCCTGAAACCACGGGATAACCCCAAGACTGGGCCAGCCGGTGCGCCGGGCGATGTCGTCGCGCCCGGCGTCGAACAGGCTGCGGTCGCCGCGAAATTTATTGACGGAAAATCCCTTTATCATCGCGCGATCTGCCGCGTCCAGCACGGCCTGCGTGCCTACGATCTGCGCAATCACGCCGCCACGGTCAATGTCGCCCATCAATATCACCGGCACGCCTGCTTGCGTCGCAAAGCCCATATTGGCGATATCGCCCGCGCGCAGGTTCGTTTCTGCGGGGCTGCCGGCACCTTCGACGATGATCAGATCGCAAGTGCGGGCAAGCCGGTTGAACGATTGCAGCACGGCAGGCATCAGGCTGGCCTTGCTTTTGCCGAACGCCGACGCTTCTTGATGGCCCGCGATCTGGCCCTGCACAATCACCTGCGCCCCGGTCGCGGACTGTGGTTTCAGCAAAATGGGATTCATATCGGTATGCGGTGCAACGCCGGCGGCCAACGCCTGCAAGGCTTGTGCGCGCCCGATCTCGCCGCCATCCTCTGTCACGGCGGCATTATTTGACATGTTTTGCGGCTTGAAGGGCCGCACGTTTATGCCACGTTTGACGCAGGCGCGGATCAATCCTGCAACAATCATCGACTTGCCCACATTGCTGCCTGTGCCTTGGATCATAATGGCTTTTGTCACGCGGTGCCCCTTGCATTCTGCGGTGCAAAATGGCGCAATTCGGGGGCTGGGAAAAGGGGTAAGCGGTGAACACACCTGCACATCTGCTGATTGGCGCCGCTGCGTTCGGGCGCGGCGGTGGCCGCGGGGTGATCTGGGCAGCCTTTGCAGGTGCATTGCTGCCTGATCTGTCCCTTTATGTGATGGCAGGCATATCTATCGCTGTTCTTGGTATCCCGCCCGAGACCGTGTTTCGAGAGTTGTATTATTCAGATGCATGGCAAACTGTGTTTGCGATTGATAACTCGTTTATCCTGTGGGGCGCCCTGTTGGGGCTGGCCCTTTGGCGCAGGTCGGCATGGGGGATCGCATTGACGGGGGCGGCCTTGCTGCACTTGGCGTTGGATTTCCCGCTGCACCATGACGACGGCAGGCCCCATTTCTGGCCGCTGAGCGGGTGGATCTTCGAGAGCCCGCTCAGTTATTGGGACGTGCGGCAGGGGGCACGTTGGGTCGCGCCGGTGGAACTGGCCCTTGCGCTTGGGGCGGCTGCGACGCTGTGGGTGCGCAGGCCGGGCTGGGTCATTTCAGCCCTGATATTCGCGCTTGTCGTGGCAGAGCTGATGGTGGCGCGGGTCTGGGTGTTTGTGTTTTCGGCCTGACCGCCGGGCCCTTGTCCGCCAACCCCAAAACGCAGCCCCAAGGGACTGCGCATTGCTGTTTCGTTCTGAAACGTACCTGATCAGGCAGCTTCGGCCTGTTGGGCCGCATTGCGGCGCTCTGATTCTTCGCGGGACAATGCCACAGAGGTGCGCACACCCTTTCCTACAAAATCCATCAATCCGGTTACAACCCGCTCGTTGGGGTCGATCCCTGCGCAGCTCAACACTTCGCGGCCATCACGGGAACGCGCCCAGCGTGCAATCTGCTCTGGTCCGTTTCCGTACTTCTTGTCGTCTGCGATCGCATCATCCAATGCAGCCAGTACCACAGCTGCGAAAAGTTTACGCGCCCGATTTCCTTGCTCATTATTGAAAGCGGTGCCATCAACGAAATCTCTCATCTCGTCGTCCTTTCCATTATTCTTGCTCTTGTCATTTCGGCGTGAAGCCTCTTATGACGGATCTAAGTCGATTCGGATACCACTATGTTGCATAACTGCTATGCATTTTATGCATGCCTTTGACAGGTGCAGCACCGACCCGGGGCTCGCTTGCGGCCCTGTCTCTCAATCGATATAGGATGCGTTAACGTCCCATCAACCTTTTGTACTGGTTTTCTTACATGCCAAAAATCAACGGAAACGAAATTCGGCCCGGCAACGTGCTTGAACATAACGGCGGCCTTTGGGCGGCGGTCAAAGTGGATCACGTAAAGCCCGGAAAAGGCGGCGCCTTTGCACAAGTGGAAATGCGGAACCTGCGCAACGGCTCAAAATTGAACGAGCGTTTTCGGTCTGCCGACAAGGTTGAAAAGGTCCGCCTTGAGCAGAAGGATCAGCAATTTCTGTATGAAGACAGTGGGATGCTGGTTTTGATGGACACCGAAACCTACGATCAGGTGCAACTGCCTGCCGCGCTTTTGGGTGAACGCCGCCCGTTCTTGCAAGACGGTATGATGGTGGTCGTCGAGTATAATGGCGACGAGCCGTTGAATGCCTCGCTGCCGCAAAAGGTGGTCTGCAAGATCGTCGAGACGGAGCCGGTTGTGAAGGGGCAGACGGCTGCCAACTCCTTCAAGCCTGCCGTTCTGGACAATGGCATCAGGGTTTCAGTCCCGCCATTCGTGGGACAAGACGAGGACATCGTGGTCAACACAGAGACGATGGAATACGTCGAACGCGCCTGAGTGTTGACGCGGAACTGCCGCAACGTCACGTTCGGCCGAAACATCAAAGCTCCGGCCCAGCCGGAGCTTTTTACGTTCAAGATGCCTGATTCTGATCGTCGCCGGTCCAGATAACTGTCGCGTCTCCGGCGCGCATCGGTCCCTTGACACGGTCAAATCGCAGGTAAGCCAGCGCGCTACCCCCTGATCGGGTCAGCAGCGTGCCTGCAGGTTTATCGCCCGCCAGCAATTCTGTACCGGTCGATGCCTCTCCTGACACGCTGACCTGCGCCAGCCCTTTGCGCAATTCGGTCTTGTGCTTCATCCGCGCAGTGACCTCTTGGCCGACATAACAGCCCTTGCGGAAATCTACGCCGTTCAACCGCTCAAACCCGACCTCAAGGATGAAAGTGTCGGAGGTCAGCTCAATCCCGGTTTGTGGGATCATATGCGCCACCCGAATGGCGTCCCAATCCGTTCCGTCGTCTTGCTGTGGGACATCGCGGTACGCGCGCCAGCCCAGATCGGCATGACGCGGGTCGGGCAATGCGTCATCTGGGGCGTCGCTGGTGCCGCGATGCAAGAACAGTTCTGCGTCAGAAATTTCCACCGCAGCGCGAAGTTTGTACATCGACAGGCGCTGGACCAGCATGTCACCCAGTTCTGCAGCAACATCCAGAAGGACGCTGTCGCCATCTGCCTTGAGAAAGAAATCAGCCAGATACTTTCCTTGAGGCGTCAAAATCGCAGTGTAAACAAGCCCATGATCCAGTTTCTTAATGTCATTCGTGGTCAGGCCTTGCAAAAAATCACGCGTGTCGGGCCCGGAAAGACGCAGAATGCGGCGCTGTGTCATGTGTTTGTCCTTTGCTGTGTTGCTATGACATATAGTCAGTGACCGCCCTGCAAAAGGGGCAAGCCAAAAGAGGCAACCATGCGCGCTCCGCTTTCTGTCATCATTCCCACGCTGAATGCCCAAGACGGGCTGACCCGTTGTCTTGAAGCGTTGATGGAGGGGCTTGAAGCAGGGCTGATCCGGGAATTGATCGTCACCGACGGTGGATCAACGGACGGGACCGGGGCGCTGGCCCAAGCATGGGGCGCGCAAGTGTTGCAGGGGCTGCCCTCGCGCGGCGGGCAGTTGCGGCGCGGTTGCGCAGTGGCGCAGGGCGACTGGTTGCTGATCCTTCATGCAGATAGCATCTTGCAACCCGGCTGGGCCGAGGCGGTGCACCGTCACATCGTGATCTCACCCAAGGCGGGTTGGTGCAAGCTGCGGTTTGATACCGGCGGCGTGGCGGCGGCGCTTGTGGCGGGTTGGGCCAATCTACGCTCAGCTGCGGGGTTGCCCTACGGTGATCAGGGGTTGCTTGTGTCACGGGTGCTGTATGATGAGGTTGGCGGATACGTCGACCAACCTTTGATGGAAGACGTCGCCTTGGCACGGGCGCTAAAGGGCCAGCTCGCGCCGCTTGGCGCCACCATTGTGACATCAGCCGCAAAGTATCAGCGCAAAGGCTGGTTGCGGCAGGGGGCAGGGAACTTGTGGACTTTGGTCCGCTACGCCACCGGTCGGGACGTGGAGCAATTGGCAAAAAGCTACCGACGCTAGGCGGTCTGGCTGTCTGAAGACTGTGCTTTGGTGTTCTCGTCCCGGAATTGCAGGCGGTAAAGGTCCGCGTAAAGTGCGCCTTTTTCAAGGAGTGCGTCATGCGTGCCAATCTCTGCCACGCGGCCCCGGTCCATCACCACAATCTGGTCCGCGCGCCGGATCGTCGACAAACGGTGCGCAATGACAAGCGTCGTGCGCCCTTCAGACAGGCGGTCAAGGGCTGCCTGAACCGTCTGCTCTGACTGCGCATCAAGCGCACTCGTTGCCTCGTCCAACAGCAAGATCGGTGTGTCACGCAACAATGCGCGTGCAATGACAACGCGCTGACGTTGGCCACCTGACAGGGACGACCCGCGCGGCCCGACCAGCGTATCAAGGCCCTTGTCCAGATTGGGAAGGAAGTCAGAGACATGCGCCGCGTCCAGAACTCGCTGCAGATCCGCGTCGCTGACATCCTTGCGGCCCAGCACGATATTCTCGCGCAGGGTTTCGTCAAACAGCAGTGCTTCTTGGCTTACCACGGAAAACAGACCGCGCAAGTCTTGCAACGCCATGTCGCTGGTCACAACACCGCCAAGTGTTGCTGTCCCGCTTGAAGGATCAATAAGACGGGTGAGCACGTTGAAAACTGTGGACTTTCCTGCACCAGAGGCGCCGACAAGGGCGGTGGTCTTGCCCGCAGGTGCGATAAAGCTGAGCTGGTCCAGCACCCGCGCAGACCCATAGCTGAGCGAGACGTTATTGAGTGCAACCTCTGGCACGCCCAAAGGCGCGGCGCGCGGCTGCGCGGGATCTTGCAATACCACGGGTGCGTCCAGCAATTCGCGGATACGTTCCAGTGCGGCGGCGGCCATCTGCCACAAACCGGCGATCCCGCCCAAGCGGCGCAGCGGGCTGAACGTGAACCCCATCGCGGTAAAGAAAGTCATGAACTGGCCAATGGTCTTGTCGCCCGAGATGATTTCGGACCCGCCATAAAGGATCACAGCCATAAACCCGATGCCGGACATGATGTCGACCATGCCCGGAATGGCGGAATTGCCGAATGCGGCGCGCACTTCGGTACGGATGAAACGGTCCGTGATGTCGCGGTATTGGCGCGCTTGATAGCGCTCAAGCGCGTTCAGCTTGACCTGCACGATGCCGTGGAACACTTCGTCCAGCCGTGTGGCGAGGTCTGCGCCCAGATCGCGGGCTTCTCGCGCCCGTTTGCGCACGAATTTTTGGGCAGCAGCAGCAGGCAACACCATTAGCGGGATACCGACACAGGCCAACAGCGCCCAGACCGGATCAATCGAAATGGCGACACCCAAAAGCACCATCAGCCCGATAAAATCACGCCCCGCGCCGGTAATGATCGCGCGCCAGACATCGCCGACGGCGTTCACGTCGCTTTGCACGCGTTGGATCAGGAACCCCGGCGGGTGGCTCGCGTGGAATGCACCGTCCTGCTTCATCGTGTGGTTCAGCAGATCAACGCGCATGTCGGCGGCGGTGTCTTGGGCGATGCGCGTCAGCAGCACCTTTTGGGAAACGCCCGCGATGGCACGCAGCACGAATATGCCCACAAGGATAAGACCGACCCAGATCAGCGCATCTTGCTGCCCCGCGACAAAGACCTGATCGAACATCGGTTCCATCAATTTGGCCAAGGCACCCAAGGTGCTGCCTTCGATCACCATAAAAAGAACCGCAAGCGACATCATCTTGCCGTGCTTCTTGAGATAGCCATGCCACAGCCAACGCAGCAGCACGCCGGAGGTGTAGGTTTGATCGGATATCGGATGTTTGGTCATCACATTGGTCTACGCACCCCGCGGGGTAGGGGCAAGCGGTCGTGCACCTGCGATCTGTGGTTGACGCCAGCCCGCGCTGTTCTAATTTGCCAACAACTTTTGGCATAAGGCAGAACAGCACATGGCACAGAAAACAAACCTCGCACAGGGGCGGTCCTATCTGGCGATACCCGGCCCATCCGTGATGCCGGACGCCGTTTTGCGCGCGATGCACCGCGCTGCGCCAAACATTTACGCGGGCGAACTGGTCGAGATGATGCCGGGGCTGGTGGCTGACCTTAAACGTGTTGCGCGCACCGAACATCATGTGGCGATGTACATCGGCAACGGTCATGCTGCATGGGAGGCCGCCTTGAGCAACGTGATCGCAGTGGGCGACAAGGTGTTGGTGCCTGCAACGGGCCGTTTCGGCATTGGCTGGGGCGAGATGGCGACCAAGATTGGCGCGGAGGTCGAGGTGCTTGATTTCGGGCGCAAGGATCCGATGGACATGGACCGCATCGGTGCCGTTTTGCGCGCTGATACCGGTCATGAGATCAAAGCGGTTTTGGCGGTGCATGTCGATACGTCAAGTTCTGTGCGCAATGACGTGCCTGCGTTGCGGGCGCTCTTGGACGAGGTAGGCCATCCCGCGCTGCTAATGGCCGATTGCATCGCCTCACTGGGCTGCGACCGGTTCGAGATGGACGCATGGGGCGTCGATATCATGGTCGCAGGCTGTCAAAAGGGTCTGATGGTGCCGCCCGGCATGGCCTTCGTGTTTTTCAACGAAAAGGCAGAGGCCGCGCGCGCCAAGATGCCTCGGGTCAGCGGATATTGGGACTGGTCGCCGCGCGCGCATGCGACGGAGTTCTTTCAGTACCATGGCGGAACCGCGCCCACGCATCACTTATATGGTCTGCGCGTCGCCCTTGACATGATCCACGACGAGGGGATGGAGAACGTCTGGCGTCGCCACGAGGTTCTTGCCAGCGCCGTTTGGGCGGCCTGCGAGGCATGGAGCACCGAAGGCACTTTTGGGCTGAACATCGCGGACCGTGCAAACCGCAGTTGTGCGGTGACCGCGCTACGCTTGCAATCCCCCAATGCGACCGCGTTGCGCGATCATGTCGAAGGGCAGTTGGGTCTGACTTTGGGGATCGGGCTGGGCATGGCGGCCCCCGGTGACACGGCTTGGCACGGGTTCTTCCGTTTGGGCCATATGGGGCATGTGAACGGTCAGATGATCATGGGCATGCTGGGCGGAATTGAAACCGGCCTGCGGGCGCTGGATATCGCGCATGGGGCAGGGGCGTTGGATGCGGCGGCAGAGGCGTTGGCGCAGCGCTAACTGCGCGCGGCGTCTATGCGGTTGATGATCTGGTTCAGCACCCAACCGGTGACGGCAACCGCCAGCAATCCCCAGACCGCCCAGATCACCATAAAGACCCAAGCGATATTAACGCCGAACATAAAGATACAGGCTTGGGTAAAATTCGGGGCGGCAGGGCGGTCATTGGTATCGCGCATAGGAAGTCCATAATTGGTTGCGCCATAAAGTGTAGTGCGGATTTCGCCCCTGTCAGCCCCTTTTTGCGTCTCTTAGCGCTTCGGGCAGTGCCGCAGCAAAGGCATCAAGGTTTTCAGGCGTGCCGCAACTGACGCGGATGCACCGGTTTTGCGGCGCGACAAAGGGCATGCGCACAAATATGCCGCGTGTGATCAACCCGTCCAGAACCCGCTTGGCGAACGCGCCATCCGCACCGCAGTCAATTGCGACAAAGTTTGCCGCCGATGGCAGGGGCGCAAGCCCGTTCTGGCGTGCTATTTCTGCGATCCTTTGGCGCGCGGCGTCGATCTTTGCCACGACATCGCGGTGCCATACGGTATCTGCCAGCGCCTCCAACGCGCCTTCCTGGCCGGCGCGGTTCATGCCGAAATGGTTGCGTACCTTGTGAAACGCAGTGATGAGTTCGGGCGCGCCGATGGCATAACCGACACGCGCACCTGCCATGCCATAAGCCTTTGAAAAGGTGCGCATACGAACGACACGCGGGTCGCTCCAGTCAAGCGGCAACGCCGTGCCTTCGGGCGCGGTATCAACGTAAGCCTCATCCAGGATCAAAAGCGTCCCTTGCGGCAACAGGTTCATCGCGCGGGCCAGTGCCGCACCTGTGTGCCACGTCCCCATCGGGTTGTCGGGGTTGGCAAGATAAACCAGTTTCGCGTCCACTTCCGCCGCCTTTGCAAACAACGCTTCGGGGTTTTCGTGGTCGTCCTTGTAAGGGACCTTGTGCAGGGTGCCGCCGAAACCAGCCACATGGTAGTTGAACGTGGGATAGGCCCCGTCAGAGGTCACAATCGCATCGCCTTTTTCGACGAAAAGCCGCACCATATAGCCCAGCAACCCGTCGATGCCTTCGCCGACCACGATATTGCCCATGTCAGCGCCATGATGTGCAGCCAATGCGGCGCGCAAATCAAAACTCTCGGGATCGCCGTACATCCAATGGCCCGTATCGGCCATCGCGGCAATCGCGCGGGGCGACGGGCCAAAGACGTTCTCGTTCGCACCAAGGCGGGCGTCGAATACGCGATCAAGCTGACGTTCCTGCGCTTCGGGACCCACAAAGGGGACGGTTGCAGGTAGCGATTGGGCAAGCGGGGTGAGGCGATATTGTGTCATGGGATGTTGATAGGGGGCAGTTGAATACAGGGCAAGGGGTTGGAAAGAGCCATTTGTCTGCCTACATGAGAATCGCTCGCAAAAAGTAAAGGAGCATTGGCATGGCAAAACTCACCCGCCGTGGATTTATCGCAGCGACCGTGGCCAGCGGTGCCGTGCGGGTCCTGCCTGTCACCCTCACTAAACCGCCTGCGCGCCGCATTCTGACGCTGGTCTATGACAAAAGCCTTGGCATGATGCGCGCGATTGACCGGTTGGTGCCTTGATCTGCCGCCACGTTCCGCTGGCGTGGTGCACGGCAATCGGGTGTAGTTCCGCCAAACACTGGAGGAACACCCATGGCTCGCGTCACCATCACCTATGAAAACCACATCGCCTTTGTCCGCCTGACCCGTGCGGATAAAATGAACGCCGTTGATCAGGAAATGATCGACGCGATTATCGCCGCAGGCCAAGAGGTTGCGGCCTCAAGCGCACGCGTCGCGGTGATTTCGGGTGAGGGCAAAGCGTTCTGCGCGGGTATCGACATCACGGGCCTGTCGGGGATGATGGGCAAGGATCCCGCCGATGCGCTGATGCCGCGCACGCATGGCGACGGGACCACAAA
>JAFMHE010000324.1 GCA_017854675.1 Paracoccaceae bacterium
GCACCGTAGAATTCAACGAATTTGCTGACAACGCCCTTGGCGCGCAGCATTTCGACGACCTTCAGGACCAGATCGGTCCCGGTGGTGCCTTCCATCATCGCGCCTGTCAGCTCAAAACCGACAACTTCGGGGATCAGCATTGAAATCGGCTGACCCAGCATCGCGGCCTCTGCCTCGATCCCGCCTACGCCCCAACCCAGAACGGCCATGCCGTTAACCATAGTAGTGTGGCTATCAGTGCCCACGAGCGTGTCAGGGTATGCAACTTCGTCGCCATGCTGGTCCTTGTCGGTCCAGACAGTTTGCGCGAGGTATTCCAGGTTCACCTGATGGCAGATGCCGGTGCCGGGGGGCACAACGCGGAAGTTGTTGAACGCTTTTTGGCCCCACTTGAGGAATGTGTAGCGTTCCATGTTGCGTTCGTATTCGCGGTCAACGTTCATCTGGAACGCACGCGGATTACCGAATTCGTCAATCATCACAGAGTGGTCAATCACCAGATCAACCGGGTTCAGCGGGTTAATTTTTTCGGCGTCGCCACCCAAGGCAACCAGACCGTCGCGCATGGCGGCCAAATCAACAACAGCTGGAACACCGGTGAAATCCTGCATCAACACGCGGGCAGGGCGGTACGCGATCTCGCGCGGGTTTTTGCCACCCTGGGCACCCCATTCAGCGAACGCTTTGATGTCGTCAACGGTGACGGTTTTGCCATCTTCAAAGCGCAGCATGTTTTCGAGCACGACCTTGAGCGCGGCGGGCAGCTTGGAGAAATCGCCAAGACCTGCGGCCTGCGCGGCGGGAATGGAGTAATATGCAATTTTCTGATCGCCTGACGTAAGTGTCTTGCGGGTTTTGGCTGTGTCCTGACCGACTATAATCGTCATGGATGGCTCCCTTCGGGGTGTGTGACTAATGGGATGTTGAGGCTTCAATGCCATTTGGTGAGGCACGTTTCAACCTTTATTCGCTGGGTTTGAGCGATTTTGTATACCACGGTGTACCAAAATACCGAAAAGTTGAACGACCACCGCCCCGCTTTCAAGAAACCTTGATTGGTTATTTCCAATCCTAGCGGATAGTTTGATGTATCGCTGGTGACCAAGCATTGGAATCAAATGCCCCTTTTTAGAAGTTTATTCGTGGCTGCTGCACTGGCTTTGTCCGTTCCGGCGTCTGGTTATGCGGGTGACAACCCTGTTGTGGTTGAACTGTATACATCCCAAGGATGTTCCAGTTGCCCGCCTGCCGATGCTATTTTGCATGAACTTGCCAAACGGAACGACGTCATTCCGCTGGCGTTCCATGTGGATTATTGGGATTATATCGGGTGGAAAGATCTGTTCGCGGACCCCGCCCATGCGAAACGGCAACGCGCCTATGCGGCACAAGGGAACCGGCGGTCGATCTATACCCCCGAGATCATTGTGAATGGCGAGACCGACATCGTGGGTGCGAAACCTATGGTGCTGTCAAAAGCGATAACAGATCATGCCGAAAGAACGCCGGTTGTCGGTGTCGAGTTAACGCGCAATGGCGATACGTTGACGGTGCAAGCCTCCGTTTTGGAAACGGGAGTGGGGCCGATGATCATTCAGATGCTGCGGTATACGCCAGAAAAAATAACCAAGATCAAGCGGGGCGAAAATGCCGGTAAGACACTGACGTATACGAATGTCGTAGAAGGATTGACCGTTTTAGGCGCGTGGGACGGGGTTTCGCCGCTATCTATGACGGCCAAGATCGACGGCGACAAACCGGTTGTTGTGCTGATCCAAAACCAGAACGCCGGTCCAATTCTGGCTGCCGGCGTTTTGCGCTAGGGCTCCCAACTGCGCCAGCGACGGTGTACCCAGAACCATTGTTCAGGGTTCGCCGCCACGCGGGCAGATAGGCTATCGTTCAGCACTTGTGTCATCGTTTCGGCGTCTGTGTGCGGCACTGGCGCCTCCAGCAGGCATTCAAAGCTGACACCGTCAGGTTGCCGGATGCCGTAAAACGGAATTAAAAGAGCATCATATCGCAAAGCAAGCTCTGCTGCGGAGAGTGCGGTGCGTGCAGGTTCACCGATGAAATCCAGGATCGGGGCGCTTTGCACATGTTGGTCAAACAAAAGCACGAGCTGGCCACCATCCTTTAGATGGCGAACAAAGCCCGCAGTGCCGCGCCGCCCCTGTGGAAAGACGGGACCGCCAAATGCTTCCATCGTTTTAACGTAATGTGCGTTGAAATACGGGTTCTTCATGTTGCGGTAGAGACCGCCGATGTTATAGCCGCGCGCGGTGAGTGCCGCGCGGGTTGCCTCGTAATTACCGAAATGCCCGGTGACAAGGATCACGGGGCGTTTGTGTTCTGCTGCCTCTTGCAGGGCCGCAAGTCCGGGACCAATCGGCACGTTTTGCTTCATGCGGGCGGGAAAGTCTTTGGATGAATAATTTTCGATAAAGGTCCGACCGACGTTGTTCAGACATTGTGCGGTGATCCGTGCGCGATCGGATGTCGGCATATCGGGCCAGATCAGCTTCAGGTTCTCGGATGCGCGCTTGCGGTATCCTGCGACGGGCCCGATGGCGTGTTCGACCAGCCATCCCATAAACCTGACCCGGAACTCGAACGGCAAAGCCAGCGCAAGCCGGATGACCCCGACGATCAGCAGATTACTGACGAAATGTCCGAGCTTGCGCAGGGTGGGCGTCGGGTTCGCTTTTGTGGGTGGGATTTGCTCTGCCATGGGTCCTGGTCAGCAAGGGATTGTGCCCTGACATAACCGCAAGCGCGACAGGCGACAAGCAGGCAGTCTGGCGACCTTACCCCTCCTCGTCTTCGTCCACGAGCAAAATCAGGTTGCCAACCTGCTCCATGTCGCGAATAGCAGTTACAATTTCAGCCATCGCATCCTCTGCATCAGCGGGCTTTATCTTGCCCTTTTCGTCAATTTCTTCGCGCAACTGATCGGCCATGCGTCCGGACATGTTATCAAGAATGTAGGTTTTCGTATCTTCATAGCCGAGGGTTGGCGCACCGGCGAGTGCGATGACCAGAGCAGTCTGTTCGACCTCGCGCAGGATGCGCGGGATATCGCGCGGGGCAATGCGGGTGGGGATGTTCCCAAAAGTAAAGATCGCCTTGCGCACGGCATTTGCAAAACCTTCATCGGTTTCGTCGAGCCCCGTTAAAACATCTGTTCGTGTCAGGCTGGT
>JAFMHE010000090.1:0-11127 GCA_017854675.1 Paracoccaceae bacterium
TAGCATTATCAGATGAATACTGATCGTCCCGTCCTTGGCATCATGCTGATGCTTGGTTTTTGCGTCCTTGCGCCCTTTGGTGACGCGGTGGCGAAACTGCTGGGTGCCAGCCTTCCGTTGGCACAAGTGGTGATGATCCGTTTCGCGTTACAAGCCATCGTTCTGGTCCCGCTTATCTGGATCACGGGCCGTGTCTGGCGCACCAACGCCCGCGTGTTTCGCCTGACGCTGTTGCGCACAATCCTGCATATCATTGGCATCGGCGCGATGTTTACAGCGTTGCGGTTCCTGCCTCTTGCCGATGCTGTGGCGATTGCCTTTGTGATGCCATTCTTCATGTTGATCCTTGGCAAATACGTCCTGAACGAAGAAGTCGGCAGCCGTCGCTTGATGGCTTGTATCGTTGGCTTTTGCGGCACGCTTTTGGTCATTCAACCCAGTTTTACAACCGTTGGATGGCCCGCGTTACTGCCGGTATTCGTCGCTTTGAATTTTTCGTTTTTCATGCTGGTCACGCGGCAAATTGCCAAGGAAACCGACCCCATCAGCCTGCAAGCGGTCAGCGGTGTGATGGCCGTCATTCTGATGCTGCCCGCACTCTTTATTGGCGAAGTGATGGATTGGCCGTTTCTGAAAAGCGTAACGCCGACCCTGACCCAATGGCAGTTGTTGCTGGCCATCGGGGTCGTGGGCACGTTTGCACATTTGCTGATGACGTGGTCCCTGCGCTTTGCCCCCTCCGCGACGCTGGCGCCTATGCAATATCTTGAAATACCGTTTGCAACGCTGCTGGGCTTTTTGATCTTTGACGACCTGCCCAATCCACTGGCCAGCCTCGGCATTACGATCACTGTGGCATCGGGGCTTTACATCATTCTGCGCGAACGGGCCATTGCACGCGGTCTGGCTGCAAAAACGCAGCCACCACATCTGGCATAAACCGGTTCGGCAAAATCATCAGCATCCCCGGCGCGTCCATCTCGACCTCGAACGGTCCGGTCGCCGCATTCGAGGTGCCGATTTTGCGACCCGGTTCAAACGCCAACCCGTTGATTGGCCACTCCAAACCCTGACTGCGCCCCTCCACCGCCGCTAGCGGAAACAGCGATACCAGATCACCCGCCTGCGCCGACAATTTCAAGCAAGGCGGCGCGAGAAAAACGATCTGACCCGCACCCAGCAAAATACACGGCTGATGCGCATATTCCACCAATGCATGCAGCGCCGCCAGTTCATGATCCAACCGCCCACCCAGAAATCCAACACCGATAATCACGGGGCTTTTTACCCGCATCAGCACCTTTTCAAAATCCGTCGACATCTGTTCGTTGATCAAATGGCGCCGCGCTACGGGGATACGCGCCAGAGCGTCGGGCGGCACGGAATCAAAATCACCGATCACCGCCTCTGGCATGATCCCCGCGCGCAACGCCAATGCGGCCCCACCATCAGCGGCCACACAGACCGGTGCGACCGCGTGCGCAACCAAAAGCTGATCTACGGACGCGTCACCGCCACCTATCACTGTAATTGGCGCAGACGTTGAAACAATCATATCAATCATGGTCAATTACTGCCCGTTTCGTAAACAGATCACAATCTCGCCTTGAAATGATACGCTCATTGGCACAGATTCGGGCCTCTTTGGTCTTGGACATCGTGGTAAACAAGTAACTGCAATTAGTGCAGAGGACCCGCATCCGATGATAAACAATAAAATACTGACGGTATCTTACGGGACATTTTCCTGTACGCTCGAGGGATTCGACGATTCCTTTGGCACGATGAAAGCCATTGCAGAGTATTTTCGCGACCTCGCTGCGGACGACCGGTACTTTGGCGCGGAACCTCCGCAACCTGATGCGGAGATGCTGGCACGGATTGCACAACGTGAAATTACCCGCAAAGTTCAGGCGCATGAAAGGGACGGCAAGATCGTTCTTAGCGCACTTGAGGATCAACGCACAGAAGCTGACGACACCACACGCCCCGACGAAAAGAGCGTTGCGCCCGCTGTCGTGGCCCCTGTCGCAGCAGAGCTGGCCGCACAGCAATCCGTAGACGAGGCAACACCTCTAGCAGCGGAAGAACCACAAGAAACCGGCACGACCGACGATCTGCAAGATGATGCAGCAGCAGCCGAAGTTGCTATTAAAGAGCCAGAAGACGAAAATGACATCGTGCCGGGACAGCCCGACGCCGATGTTGAGGCGTTTTTTGCCGAACGCCCACAATCCGCGCCGGTGCGTGACGCAAGCGCAGCAGGCGCCGACAACATCTCGGCCAAACTGCAACGTATCCGCGCCGTGGTTGCACAAAATACTGCCGAAACGGATGAAGGCTCCTACGCCGAAGACCAGCACGCGGAAGCAAAAGCACGCAACGTTGAAAAGGACATTGTCCAGTTCAACATGCCGGAAACCGCCGAAGACGCGGATGCCGCGGCGTTGCATGAGGATGCTGATGCAGCGATCATGGCCGAAGAAAAAAACGAACCGCAGGCAGAACTACTCGATGAAGTCGCTGCTGCCGCGCCCGAACACGCCGAAGAAACCGACACGTTTGAAGAAGCCGCCACATTAAAAGACGACGATGAAGATGGCGATGTTGATTCCATTCTGGAGCGCCTTGCGACCGCAACGTCGGCTGACGCATCAGACGCACTTGATGACGATGACTTTGAAGACGATGATCTGCAAGGCGCCGACACGCTGAACCTATTTGAAGATAGCGTCGGGTCGCCAGAGACCGAGGATGATGGGGTTTCGGAACTGGCGGCGCACGACACCGCCCTTCGTGCAAGCATCATCAAGGTGAAACGCGCGGACCTTGAGGCCGCGATCGAAAACGGCACGCTTGAAGAGTACGAAGACGATGTTGAGGCGACCGCGCCTGAAGCCCCGACCCTTGATCAAATCGCGCCATCACGTTCAAAGACAAGCTCACTGACGCCGCAAGACGAAGCCGAATTGCTGCGCGAGTTGGCAAGCCTGCAAACGGAAACCGACGAGGGCACAACCGATCAGGCAATCGACATTCCTGACCTCGATGAAGCCGATGATCACGACGCCGAGGCCAGCAAACCTGTAGCACGCCGGAGCGATCTGCGGCCCAAAAGAGCGCTGGATGACACCGATCGCGGCACGGACGTCAACCGCTTGCTGGCCGAAGCCGATCACCAGATGGACGAACCAGAGAGCGCCACGCGCCGCAACGCGTTTTCACATCTGCGCGCTGCTGTCGCTTCGCAAAAAGCAGAAGTGGCAATGGGAGAGCCTGCCAAAGCAGAAGACCAGGACAAAGCCTACCGCGGCGATCTGGCTGAAGTCGTGCGCCCGCGCCGCCCCGAGAGCGGTGGTCAACGGACAGCGCGCCCCGATGACGTGCGCCCTGCCCCTTTGAAACTGGTCGCGGAACAACGCATCGACAGTGGCGTAAGGCGCAATGACGCACCGGTCCGCCCGCGCCGCGTCACCGCTGTTCAAGACCCCGATCCCACCATGCATGACGCCGATAGCTTTGCCGAATACGCCGCAGACGTGGGCGCCGATACGCTGCCTCAACTGCTTGAGGCTGCGGCATCTTACATGGCGTTCGTAGAGGGCCGGGATCAATTCTCAAGGCCGCAGTTAATGACGAAAGTGCGCCAGTCCGGTGCCCAGGAAGATTTCAGCCGCGAAGACGGGCTGCGCTCGTTTGGCCAGCTTTTGCGCGCAGGCAAGATATCCAAGATCAAAGGCGGCCGTTTTACTGTCTCTGACGATATCGGCTTTCAACCTAACGAACGCGCTGCAGGCTGATCTTTCGTCGATAATGCCGAAAAAGGCGAAGCATAGTGCTTCGCCTTTTTTGGTTGAACGTGCGGTGTGGAGAAAAATGCTTGGCGGTTACGCCTTGGCACTGACAACCAAGTCGCAAATCATCAGCCAAAGCAGTACCAAATCCACATATTACCTGAACTGGCGGCTGTAATATTCAATCTTCGGCGTCAGGGTCCGCTTGCCCAATTCCCTTGAACAGGAATTTGAACGGAAACGCCCAGAGGACGCCCAGCCCGACATAAACACCAAGTTCAACCAAGAACGAGGGCCGGTCGAACATCTGGATCACGTTCAGCGCGACCACCACATAAAGCGGCAGCGCTACCAACAACACGATGATCGACCAGCGTTTGCGGGCTTTGTAACTCAGGGCCATGGGGCGTCCTTTTTCTCAGTCCGCGAAGGGGTCGGTGACCAAAATGGTATCTTCGCGCTCGGGTGAGGTAGAAAGTAGTGCCACCGGGCATGCAATCAACTCTTCCACGCGCCGAACGTATTTGATGGCTTCTGCCGGCAGATCCGCCCAACTGCGCGCACCTTCGGTGGATTGCGACCAGCCGGGCATTTCCTCATAAACCGGCGTGCAGCGCGCTTGCTGGTCGGCGGCTGTCGGCAGATAATCCAACTGCTGCCCGTCAAGCTCATAGCCAACGCAGATTTTCAGCGTCTCGAACCCGTCGAGGACATCCAGCTTGGTGAACGCAATTCCGTTCACGCCGGACGTGGCGCAGGTCTGGCGCACCAGAACGGCGTCGAACCAACCACAGCGCCGCTTGCGGCCCGTCACCGTGCCAAACTCATGCCCGCGTTCGCCCAGCCGCTGACCGTCCGCATCGTGCAGTTCTGCGGGAAACGGCCCCTCGCCGACGCGGGTTGTGTAGGCTTTGACGATGCCCAGCACAAAATCAATCGACCCCGGACCGATGCCTGTGCCTGTTGCCGCTTGCCCCGCAATCACGTTAGACGATGTCACAAACGGATAAGTGCCAAAGTCGATGTCCAAAAGCGCACCTTGCGCGCCCTCAAAAAGGATCCGCTTGCCCGCTTTACGCTTTTCATTCAGCACCTTCCAAACGGGGGCCGCATATTCAAGGACGGCAGGCGCAATCGCGCGCAGATCGGCCAACAACTTGTCACGGTCCACCGGCTCCAGCCCCAGACCCCGGCGCAGCGCATCATGATGTACCAAGGCGCGGTCTACCCGCAACTCAAGCGTCGCCTCATCCGCCAGATCGGCCACCCGTACAGAACGGCGCCCCACCTTGTCTTCATAGGCAGGACCAATACCGCGTCCGGTCGTCCCAATCTTGGCAACTGCCGTTTGTTCTTCGCGCGCGCGGTCCAATTCACCGTGAATAGGCAGAATCAACGGCGTATTTTCCGCGATCATCAGCGTCTCGGGGTTGATCGTCACACCCTGCCCGCGCAGGCCTTCGATTTCCTTGACCAGATGCCAAGGGTCCAGCACGACACCATTGCCGATCACGCTCAACTTGCCGCCGCGCACAATGCCCGAGGGCAGCAGGCTCAGCTTGAACACCTCGCCATCAATGACCAACGTATGGCCCGCGTTATGCCCACCCTGAAAACGCGCGATCACGTCGGCGCGTTCCGACAGCCAATCCACGATCTTGCCTTTTCCCTCGTCGCCCCATTGGGCGCCGACAACAACGACATTGGCCATAATAATCTTCCTTTTTGCGGATGTCCGCGCCCCTCTTACCCATATGGCGCGCCACGCGAAACTCAAAAATCCAAATCGGCTCTTTTCGCTTCAAATACTGAAGGGCAACATTGGCAAAAGTCGCCCCCCACTGGACTTTGTGGCCACAGCCACGATAATGCCCGTGAAATACAACCACAGGCACCGACATGAGCTTTCTTCTGCGCTGGATCTGCGCATTTGTCCTTTTGACCGCGACCTTTAACCCGACAGAGTATAACTACGTTGACTGGGTTCGCACATTCGGCGGACAGAACATGTCGCTTGCCGCCTTGTTCGGCCTTTTGTTGCTGATCGGCTACATCATTTACCTGCGCGCGACTTTGCGCTCCATCGGTGGGTTCGGCATGATCCTTGTGCTGGCGTTGGTAGGTGCCTGTCTTTGGGTGCTTTATGATTTCGGGATATTGCGCCTTGATAACCCCAGCATGAACCTGTGGCTCGGCCTGCTGGCGCTCAGTTTTGTGCTCGGGATCGGCCTGAGCTGGAGCCACGTGCGCCGCGCGCTATCTGGTCAATCCGACATGGATGATGTCGACGAATAGGAGAGACGACATGGGACGCAGACCTGACAAGCACCATGATTTTCAAAAGTTCTATTTCGACAAAGTCGCCACCGGCGAAGGATGCGGCTGCGCCGAACGGATCATCGACAATCACGAATTCAACCGTCTGGCAGGCACCTCCCGGCCCGTTTTGGGCTGGATACCCCGCAAAGGCGCATGGCGCAGGTTCCTGCTCAAGGCGGGCATCTACAGCCGCGACTAATCCAGATGCACGGGCGCGCCGTGTGGTGTGCGCAGATAGGCCGCTTCCCACGCTGCGCGCAGACCCTCGACGACTGCCGGTTCAGCCATGCCGATCTCGGCCAGACAGCTTTCCAGTGTCTCTAGCCATGCTGCGAAATAATCCTCGCCGCCGTTCAGCTCTTTTCCCAGTCCATGACGCTTGAGCGTGGCACCGAACCTGTCGGCCCAGTCACCCCAAGCAAAATGCCCCGCCTCGTTCAGATGCACGGTCAGCGCAAATACCTGCGCATGCCAAGGCGCTTCAAAAGCCGGTTCTGGTTGGGTCATACAGGATCAAACATCTGAAACGGGCAGCAGATAGCTTTGCCACATGTCCAAGACAACCTCGTCACGCGGATGTTCGGCATGGGCCCAAAGCGCTGACGCCTCAAACACAACGGCATAAAGCGGCTCGGGGGATTCGCCGCCGCCGTGGGCATTGCTATCAGGCAACACGTGACTGCCATGCAGACGCAAAATCCGGCCCTGAGCGCCCGCCGCGTAAGATGGCAAACGGGTGTGACCGCCACTGACGGTCTCGTTCTCCGCATGCGGTTTGACCCGCACAATGTCGCCGGTTGCAAATGCGGGTGCGATGTTGCTGGGGCGGTCCACAGGGCCACCCTTGGCCAGCACTGCCGCAACATTCTCAGGCTTGAGGCACCGTTCTGCCAACGGGCTCTGCTGCGGCTCAGCTCTGCCGGCAAGCTCCTCGCGGGTCACAACGCCGGTATCGACCAGCAGCGTGGCAAGCCCCCCCATCCATTTCTCGTAATAGGAAAAGGCGCTGTAATCCATCGGCGCAAGCCGTTCGCGGGCGTGGCGTGAGACGTCGAGGTTCCATTGACCCAGCGTCCCCGATGCCAGCGTCAGCGCCAAAGCGCGCGCGTGCCAATCTTCATGGAAGATTTCGTCCTCACGCTCTGGCACGACGGGACCGTCACCGAACCGCCCGCCCATGTCGTGGACGCGACTCACGCGTCTGCGCCGTTTGTCATGTGGACGCGGCTCATGCGTCTGTGCCTTGTATGATGTGGACGCGGCTCATGGGGTGCCTGCCAAGGCTGTACCGATCATGCTGTCGCGGCTGACCAAATTCATCAACGCCTCTTCGTCCCACCCATCCGTACCCGACGGGCGCTGCGGGATCACGAGATAGCGCATCTCAGCAGTCGAATCCCAAACGCGCACGGACGTCTCGGACGGTAACGTGACCCCGAAATCAGCCAGCACCTTGCGCGGCTCGCGGACAACGCGGGCGCGGTAGGCGTCGGATTTGTACCAGCCGGGCGGAATGCCCAGCAAGGGCCAAGGGTAACAACTGCACAACGTGCACACGACCATATTGTGCTGGGCGTCGGTATTCTCGACCGCAACCATGTGCTCGCCTTGGCGGCCGTAATATCCCAATTCAGCCACAACCGCTGTCGCGTCTTCAAACAGGGCGGTGCGAAAGGCGGGATCAGACCATGCACGCGCCACAACACGTGCGCCATTGCGCGGGCCGATCTTGTTCTCATAGGTGTCGATAATCTCGTCCAGAGCCGCAGGATCAACCAATCCTTTGCGCGTCAAAAGCGCTTCGAGCGCCTTGACCCGCAAGGCAGGATCAGAGGGCAACAGGCTGTGCGGGTCATCGGAATGAGAGTGATCATGAGGCATACGCAAAGATTGCCCCAGCGCCTTCCGCTTGTCTATGGTCAAAGATCACCGGCACGCGCAGTCCTAACCGCCAAACCGCCCTTGCCCCGCGCGGCAAAGATGCCTAGATAGCCGCTAAGCAAAACGAAAGCAGTACGTGTCATGGAAAACGTCGTCCTTATCATACACCTTTTCTTGGCGCTCGGCCTTATTGCCGCGGTCCTGATGCAACGTTCCGAAGGGGGCGGTCTTGGCATGGGCGGTGGCGGCGGTGCTGTTTCCGGCCGGTCGGCTGCGACGGCTCTGGGCAAATTGACATGGTTGCTGGGGGCTGCATTCATCGTGACCTCTATCACGCTGACAGTGCTGGTTGCGCAGAAATCCGCAGGCGCGTCAGTTGTTGACCGCCTTGGCTTGACCCCACCGCCCGTCACACAGTCACCTGACGCGGTGAGCGGCGATGATTTGCTACCACCCAGTGCCAGCGATACGGCACCTTTGGTTCCGGCGGCCGACTAACCACAAGACTTAGAGGTTGCGCAAATGGCATCACCTGCATGTAGCCGGTGAACCTTGCGCTGCATCTGCGAATCCTGCTAGGCTTAAATCCCGTGGGCTGCGGTTTTCGCAGCGCATCATTTTGCGGTAAGCCAAGCAAAAAGAATACACACGGGAAAGGTCTCAAGACACATGGCGCGTTACATATTCATCACCGGCGGTGTGGTCTCTTCTTTGGGCAAAGGTCTGGCATCTGCTGCATTGGGTGCGTTGTTGCAGGCCCGTGGATTTTCCGTGCGTTTGCGCAAGCTTGACCCCTACCTGAACGTCGACCCCGGCACGATGAGCCCGTTTGAACATGGTGAAGTTTTCGTGACCGATGATGGCGCGGAAACCGACCTTGATCTGGGCCACTACGAACGCTTTACCGGTGTACCCGCGCGCAATACCGATTCCGTGTCATCGGGGCGCATCTATTCGACAGTGCTCGAAAAAGAGCGGCGCGGCGATTATCTGGGCAAAACCATCCAGGTCGTCCCCCACGTCACAAACGAGATCAAGGATTTCCTGCTGATCGGCGAAGACGAGGTCGATTTCATGCTCTGCGAGATCGGCGGCACGGTCGGCGACATCGAAGGACTGCCCTTCTTTGAGGCAATCCGCCAGTTTTCCCACGACAAACCGCGCGGCCAGTGTATTTTTATGCATCTGACATTGCTGCCTTACCTCGCCGCCAGCGGCGAGTTGAAAACCAAGCCAACGCAACACTCTGTCAAGGAATTGCAGAGCATCGGCATTGCCCCTGACATTCTGGTCTGCCGCTCCGAGCATCCGATCCCTGAAAAAGAGCGCGAAAAGATCGCGCTTTTCTGCAATGTCCGCAAAGAATCCGTTGTGGCAGCTTACGATCTGGAATCAATCTACGAGGCACCGTTGGCTTATCACGCGCAGGGCCTTGATCAGGCCGTGTTGGACGCCTTTGACATTTCGCCCGCGCCCAAGCCCGATCTGACGGTCTGGCACGACGTCTATGACCGCATCCACAATCCCGAAGGTGAAGTGCGTGTGGCCATCGTGGGCAAATACACACAATTGAGCGACGCATATAAATCCATCTCGGAGGCGTTGACGCATGGCGGCATGGCCAACCGCGTGAAAGTTAAAATCGAATGGGTCGATGCGGAAGTGTTCGATAAATCCGAAGACGTTGCACCACATCTTGAAGGGTTCCACGCGATCCTGGTGCCCGGCGGCTTTGGCGAACGCGGGACCGAGGGCAAAATCAAGGCCGCGCAATATGCCCGTGAGCACAAAGTGCCCTACCTTGGCATCTGTCTGGGCATGCAGATGGCCGTGATCGAGGCCGCGCGCAATGTCGCAGGGTTGCCTGCCGCCGGTTCCGAGGAATTCGATCACGAGGCGGGGAAAAAACGTTTTGAACCAGTTGTTTACCACCTCAAGGAATGGGTGCAGGGCAATCACAAGGTCGAGCGCAAGGTAGGCGATGACAAGGGTGGCACCATGCGTCTGGGCGCCTATGATGCGACGTTGATGGAGGGGTCGCGCGTGGCAAAAGCCTACGGCAAGACCACAATTGATGAACGCCACCGCCACCGCTACGAAGTTGATATCGCCTATAAGGAACAATTAGAGGAAGTCGGTTTGCGCTTTTCCGGCATGTCCCCTGACGGCAAACTGCCCGAGATCATCGAATGGCCCGATCATCCATGGTTCATCGGCGTACAATTCCATCCCGAACTGAAATCAAAGCCGTTTGCACCGCACCCCTTGTTCAAGGACTTTGTGCGCGCCGCCAAGGAAATGTCGCGTCTGGTCTGAGACTTGTGTGCACCACACGATAAGGTAGACCGCTCCCATGCTCAGTTATCAACACATCTATCACGCAGGAAATCTGGCGGATGTTCACAAACATGCCCTGCTGTCGTGGACGCTTGCCTATCTGACCCGCAAGGACAAGCCGCTCACCTATATGGAGACGCATGCGGGCCGGGCGCTTTATGATCTGCGCGATGACGCAGCGCTCAAGACCGGCGAGGCGGCACAGGGCATCGAGAAAGTCGCCGGCTGGTTCGGCGCGGACCATCCATACGCCCGCGTACTGGATCAGGTCAAAGTGTCCGATGGCGCGCATGCCTACCCCGGATCACCGCTGATCGCAGGTCAATTGCTGCGCGATACCGACTATATCCACCTTGCCGAACTGCACCCCCGCGAACATGCCGCCCTGGAACTGGCGATGTCACCTTATCCGGTGAAATGCTATCACACCGACGGGTTCGGCATGGCCTACGCCCTGACGCCGCCCACCCCGCGTCGTGGTATGCTGCTGATTGATCCCAGTTTTGAAGTAAAAGAAGATTACGTCACCATTCCGCGCCACATCGGCAAGCTCAGCAGAGCTTGGAATGTCGGCATCATTGCGCTGTGGTATCCCATCCTGACGTCGAACGCCCATGCTCCGATGCTGTCTGCGCTTGTTGGCGCGCACCCGCAGGCGCTGCGTCATGAGGTCCGTTTTCCGCCTGCGCGACCGGGTCACGGAATGACCGGCTCAGGCATGTTCATCATCAACCCGCCTTACGGGTTGGCAGATGAGACAAAGCGATTGAGCGCGAAATTCAACACCTTGAGCAAG
>JAFMHE010000090.1:11392-13431 GCA_017854675.1 Paracoccaceae bacterium
CAAAGGCAGCCTTGTGATTGTTGAGGGGTACGACAGTTAAAAACTGTGTTATACAGGTTGCATGATACGTATTTTGGCTTTTGCGATTTACCTGCTACCTGCCAGCGCATTTGCCTGCGTCACACCGGTCTGCCTTGTTGATCCGGACAGTTTGAGCCTGCCGCAGATCATTACGTTCGACGATGTGCGCAGTGGTGCCGGACCGGGATATCTGGTCGATGATATCCTGCCTCTGCCCGGTGCCACATTCGGTGAACGGTTTGCCGGTCAATCGGTGTACGGCGCAGGCACCCATGACGAAGTCACCGGCAGTGCATTCGCCCCGCTGACGATGTTGCCCGGTGCGGCGGGTCAAAACCTGTCGCTGGTCCGGTTTGGTGGCAATACGGTGCTGAATGGTTACGGCGTGCGCGGGTTTCCCAAACGCGACGCGCAAGGCGAAGGGGCGATTGCAGTCCTATTCGACGAAGACCAATCCGCGCTGGCGTTCGATCTGCGCGGTGGCGAGGCGGGCGTTGCATATGTGACATTCCACCGCCGTGACGGCACATTGTTGGGTCAGGTGCCGATTGAACCCACGGGTGAATTCTCTGTCGGGTTTCTGCGTGCCGATGGCAGCAGCGACATTGCCGGTTTTGTACTGACAAACAAAGATCCCCAAGGTATGGCACTGGATACCTTGCGCTTTGGCAAGACCCCTGAATTGAGCTAACCTATCCTGATGTTTGAACGCCTTTTTCCCCGCCGCACGCCCGAGCCAAAGCCGCTGCCACAGCCCAACGCGCAACTTGCGCTTGGCGCATTGTTGGTGCGGGTGGCTTTTGCGGATCGCAATTATAAGGCATCAGAGATTGGTCAGATCGACCGCATTCTGGCCAGGACATTCGGTCTGAAACCCATTGAGGCGGCAAAATTGCGTGCCACCTGCGAACAATTGGAACGCCATGCGCCTGGCACACCCGAATATGCGCAAATCCTGCGCGAGGAAGTGGATTACGCAGACCGCAAGGCGCTTGGTGACGCGATGTGGACCGTCGCATTGGCCGACGGGCATTCTGATGAAGCCGAAGAACTGCAACTTACCGAGATCGAGACAGCCCTTGGTTTGACAGAGATCGACATTCAGGCCGCACGCGAGACCGCAAAAAAGGGCATCTGACTTGGCCTTCTGCGCAAACGCCCCTATATCAATTTCATGTTTGCAGATTTCCTCAAGCGGCTGACACAGCCCGATCCCGCCCCGCTCGCCCAGACCGACGCCCGTCTTGCGCTGACCGCGCTATTGGTGCGTGTCGCGCGGACCGATAACAGTTATGACGCCTCTGAGGCGCGCATGATCGACGCGATTGTCGGCTACCGCTACGGATTGTCCGAGGGGGATGCCACCAGACTGCGCAGCGACGCCGAGGTCTATGAGACCGAAGCCCCCGATACCGTCCGATTTACCCGCGCCATCAAAGATGCCGTACCCTATGATGAGCGTCTTGGCGTGATTGAGGCGCTTTGGCGGGTGGTGTTAGCCGATGGTCACCGCTCTGACGAGGAAAACGCATTGCTGCGGCTGGTCGCCAGTCTGATCGGTGTGACAGACACAGACAGCGCATTGGCACGCCAACGGATCGAAGCGGCGCGCGAAAACTAGGCTAACCCAAGGTCAGCCTGCCCCGTCAGCGTTAACGCCAGTTGCAATTGGCACCGATTTCGCGCTTTATCTGGGTTTGAAACGACAAATGGCGTCTATTTCCCGTGACTGAACCCACTCCGGTGATCCAAATACAGAACCTCCACAAAGCCTATGGCGCGCTGGAGGTCATCAAAGGTGTCGATCTCACGGCGCCCAAGGGGCATGTGATCTCTTTGATTGGCTCTTCGGGGTCCGGGAAATCCACGCTTTTGCGGTGCTGCAATCTGCTAGAGGACAGCCAGCAAGGCGAGATGGTTTTCAAAGGCGAGCCGGTCAAATGGAAGGGCAAAGGCCATGACCGCCGTCCGGCTGATGCCAAACAGGTGCTGCGCATTCGCACGAACCTGAGCATGGT
>JAFMHE010000091.1 GCA_017854675.1 Paracoccaceae bacterium
CGCGTACCGCCGAAGAAGCCTTTGTCGCCGAGGGCTTTGGCCCTTACAGACGAGAGATCATGTACAATGATTTCGTGGTGATCGGCCCAAACAGCGATCCGGCCAATATTGCAGCAGCGACGCAAGCCATCGACGCGCTGGGGCGTATTGCCAGTGTCAAAGCCCCTTTTGTCAGTCGCGGCGATGACAGCGGCACCCACAAAAAAGAACGCGCGCTTTGGCAGGCCGCCGGTCTGACGCCCGAAGGTTTTGGCGCATGGTACAAGGCTGTGGGCGCCGGCATGGGGGCCAGCCTGAACACAGCGGCAGGCTTTGGGGCCTACATACTGGCAGACCGCGCAAGCTGGTTGAATTTCGGCAACAAGGGCGACCTTGCCCTGCTGTTCTCTGGCGATCCGGTGCTTTTCAATCAATACGCCTACCTGCCCGTCGATGCGGGGCGGCACCCCCATGTCAAAGCGGACACTGCACGTGCGCTTGAAGCTTGGCTTACCAGCCCCACCGCAGCAGCGCTGATTAATGGCTACAAGATCGCAGGCGAAGCCTTGTTTGTGTTCAACGCCAAACCCTGATCACGGCTGCTCATCGCTGAACAGGCCCTTATACAGGTCGCGCAGTGCCTTTTTTTGGACTTTGCCCATGGTGTTGCGCGGCAGTTCAGGCACCACAATCAAGCGTTGCGGATGTTTGAACCGCGCCAATGACGCAGCAACACCGGCCTTTATGCTGTCCAGATCAAGGGCTGCATCCCCGTCGGCCACCAATATCCCCACAGGGGTTTCCCCGAAATCAGGGTGCGGCACACCGATGACGGCACTTTCCAGAACACCGTCTTGCAAATCTAACAGCAGCTCGATTTCCTTGGGGTAGATATTGTAGCCCCCCGAAATAATCAGATCCTTGTTCCGCCCTACGATCTGCAAATACCCATCCGCGTCTATCTGTCCCAGATCACCGGTGATGAAAAAACCATCAGGCCGCAGTTCTTCGGCGGTTTTTTCCGGCATCTGCCAATAACCCTGAAACACGTTGGGGCCGCGCACTTCGATCTCTCCGATCTCACCCTGCGGCAGTTCCGCACCTGTAACACTGTCAGTGATTTTCAATTCCACACCGGGCAAGGGAAAGCCAACCGTGCCCGCCCGCCGCGCGCCATCATAGGGGTTAGAGGTGTTCATGTTCGTTTCGGTCATCCCGTAGCGTTCCAGAATGCGCGCTCCTGTGCGATTTTCAAACTGAACGTGGGTTTCGGCCAGCAAAGGCGCGCTGCCCGACACGAACAACCGCATATGTGCTGCCAGTTCCTTGGTGAATCGCGGTTCACCCAAGAGACGCGTATAGAACGTTGGCACCCCCATAAGCGTGGTGGCATCAGGCATATGCGCGATGATCTGGTCCACATCGAATTTCGGCATGAAAATCATCTGGCCGCCTGCCAGCAAGGTGATGTTGGTCGCCACAAACAAACCATGGGTGTGAAAAATCGGCAGCGCGTGCAGCAGCACATCGTCCGCTGTAAACCGCCATTCAGACGCCAACACCTGGGCATTGGACAGCAGATTGGCTTGCGTCAGCATCGCCCCTTTTGAGCGACCGGTGGTGCCAGAGGTATAAAGGAAAGCCGCCAGATCACCCGCGTCGCGTGTAACGGTTTGGAAATCCGCGGGGTGATCTGCGGCCTTGACGCTGAAGGTGCCCGTACCATTCGCGTTCAAGGTTTCGAGTTGTGCGCCACAAGATCGCGCAACAGGTGCAAGCGCATCTACCTTCGATGTGTCACACAGCATGACCCGTGCGCCGCTGTCATTCAGAAAATAATGAACCTCTTGGCCGGTGTAGGCCGGGTTGAGGGGCAGAAATATCAACCCCGATTGGGCACAGGCCGCATAGACGGCCAACGCCTCGGGGGACTTTTCAATCTGGACCGCGACCCTGTCGCCGGGTTCAAGTCCCAAGGACCGCAACAAACCTGCATATTGCGCCGCCATTCCAAGAAAGGCTGCATAGGTGATCGTTGTCCCGTCTGTTAAACGCAAAAAGACAGCGTCTTTTCCTGCATGCGCACCGAAAAGCGTATCGAAGAGCGGGTTGGCCATCGTTAAAATCCTTGGGCAATCAATTTCACTTGTCATGTATCATAAGCCCTTGGACAAAAAGTCCTAGCCCGACAGGCAGCTGCAATGGCCCGGAATCGCCCAAGACAGGTCAATACACGCACAAACAAACCCCTACTATTGGCGCCAACGGCAGGGAAATCCGGCGACGAACAATTTGCCGCACGAAAATTTAT
Source organism: Paracoccaceae bacterium (assembly GCA_017854675.1). Classification (GTDB taxonomy): domain Bacteria; phylum Pseudomonadota; class Alphaproteobacteria; order Rhodobacterales; family Rhodobacteraceae; genus Sulfitobacter. The sequence continues at coordinate 2,291 of JAFMHE010000091.1, forward strand.
CTCTCTTGCGGCGGCGTTCCTCACCCGAATTAAGGCCACAATAATGCAAATTAACCGCATCTTTTCGGAATCGGCGCCGACTCACCTCACGTCAGAGCTCACTTTGCCACAATTTGGCCGCATTTCGGACCGTGTGGCGCTGTTTCCAGTTTGGCACCTTAAGGCTTAAAATCCTCACATCTTTGATTTTTCTCACTTGTTTTTCCCCTGAACTCGAAACAATAGAAGCGCCATGAGACCACTGTTACGCGTTATCTCGAAACAGTCTGTTTCTAACAATCTTAGCGAATTTGGGCAGAAAAAAGGTATAACCAAGCCAACAACAGAACAGGACCGATTGTCTTTATTTTGTGAGTCACGGTGCCCTAGTCGGAAGGCTGAAGCACCGAATTAGTAAAATGAGACAAAAACTTGAGATGTACCGCTGCACAGCATTTCAGGACAAAGGCCCGTTCGACACCGACGCACCGCAATTCCGTGGTGCTGCACGACTGAACTAAATTGACCCTGGGGGGTTAAGATGAGCAAGATTGTATCGAATACGCCGTCATTTTCGGTTACACATCGGCTAGGCCAGATGTCATCTGCGAATAGAATATCTGACAGCTTTGGCGCAGATGCCGCGACAGCACATTACAATAACCGCACGCAAAGCTACGTCTGGGACGGCGCCGCCAACCGGCGTGCAGCCCCCATCTACATCTACCGCGACATTGTAAAACGTGCGATCGACATCCTGTTTATCGTGCTGACGCTGCCCTTCTCGTTGCCCATCATCTTGTTCTGCGCGATTGCGCTCTGGCTTGAAGGGGGCAACCCGTTTTACACCCAAGACCGGTTGGGACTGGGCGGCAAGCGTTTCTCTATCCTGAAACTGCGGACAATGGTGCGCAACGCCGACGAGATGCTGGAAAGCCATCTGGCCAATGACCCTGATGCCCGCGCAGAATGGGACAGCATCCAAAAACTCAAGAACGATCCGCGCATCACGCCGATTGGCAAGATCCTGCGGTCCACGTCGCTGGACGAGTTGCCGCAGCTGTTCAATGTGTTGATCGGCGAAATGAGCATTGTCGGGCCACGTCCAATGCTGCCAGAGCAGTTGCCGATGTATGGCAATGCGGCCGCGTACAACGCCCTGCGCCCCGGAATCACTGGCTTGTGGCAGGTCTCTGCACGCAACGAAGAAAAGTTCAGCTACCGCAACGAAGTCGACGCGGCCTACGAAGATGACCTGAGCCTGCAACTTGATGTGAAAATCCTGTTCAAGACCGTCGGCGTAGTTCTGCGCCGCACAGGGCACTGACAGATCATCTGTTCGCTTTGCGTCGCAATCGGGTGTAATTATGTTTTATGGCAAAATATCCAAAGGAGACCGAAATGAAGGATAGTCTTTTTGAAGACGAACTGTCCGGTTTTGTCGGTCAAGATTTTGTCGGTTCAGACTTTTTGGACAATGAACTGGACAACGCCACCTCGCGTCCCTCTGGGATGCGGCACAGCATCCGTCCGCGCAAAATGCGCAAAGTGGTTGCTGCACCCAAAGCCGCGCAGCCAGCACCAAAGGCGGCCCAGCCCCCTGCTGCGCCCCGCGCGCCGGAAATTATCACACCGGCAATTGCCGCCCCGGTAACTTCCGCGCCGGAAATGACGTCTTCACAGCCACCAGAGCAGACGCAGGCCCCCGTGGTTGCGACCCCGATCATCGCGGCCCCCGCAGTGATCTGCGGCTGGGACGATCTGCACCGCGTCAATGCGGGCGGTCGAAAAGGTGCGCGCGCGTCGATCCCTGTGGTTGATATGGAGCGGGACACAACATCAAACCGCGCATTCGACCTGCTGCGCACCCGCCTGCGCCAGACCACACAAGAGAAAAACTGGATCAACATCGGTGTAACAGCCCCGACAACCGGTTGCGGGGCGACATTCACCGCCGTGAACCTCGCGCTAAGCCTGTCGCGGGTCGAAGCCTCGCGCACCGTACTGATGGACATGAATCTGCGTGATCCAGGCGTGATGGATGCCTTTGACATCGCAGCCCCCGGCGATATGGGCGATTACCTGTCCGGCGATGTTGCCATGACAGAGCATTTGATGCGGATCAGCGACACGCTTGCACTGGGGCTGAATGCATCTCCCGATGACACAGCCGCAGAGACGTTGCAGCACCGGTCCACGCACGAAACCCTTACAGAAATGCGCCGGTCTCTTGCGCCAGAGGTGGTGATCTATGATCTGCCGCCGATGTTGGTCAGCGACGATGTTTCCGCATTCGTGCCGCAACTGGACGCTGTATTGCTTGTTTCGGATGGGACACAGACAACGGCCAGCCAGTTACTGGAATGTGAACGCATGCTGGACGGTCAGGTGCCGCTGCTGGGTGTCGTGCTGAACCGTGCCCGCGCATCCTCAATTCAGCGCTATACTTGATCGAAAAGTGGCGTTCTGCGAACAATCGCCCTATTTAGGCCAAAGTTTATTGGTTTGAGCGAACAATCACTGCGCATATGTGCAAAGTGTTTGTGTTGAGTGTGGGGTATTGCGGCCAATGGGTCCGATCTATTCGATAGGTGATTTTCTTGATCTGCTGCGCCGCCGCGCATGGCAGATCATTCTTGCGACAGCTTTGGGCTGTGGCATCGCCGTGATGTTCGCCCTGTCACAAGCCCATAGCTATAGATCCACCGAAGTCATCCAGATCGAACAGCCCAAGATCGCGGATTCGCTTGCCCCCTCTACCGTGGACGGGTCAGCGGCAAGGCGGCTGCAATTGATTGAACAGCAGTTGATGGCCCGCAGCAACATGCTGGATATCATCGACGATCTGGGCCTGTTTCTGGACATGCCCGGCCTTTTGCCTGACGAAAAGGTGGTGATGTTGCGCGAGGCGGTTACAATCACCGGTGTCGCCGCAGTTCGTGAAGGTGTTGCGGACGATGGCACCATTGCGATCCTGACCATTTCCGCCGAAATGGGCACCGCCGAACAGGCACAGGCCGTTGCCCATGAATTTGCCGACCAGACGCGCGTCTTGACGGCGCGCCAGCGACAGGATCAAACCCGCGAAACGCTGACTTTCTTTGATCAGCAAGAGGCGAACTTGATCGCTGAAATCGCCACACTTGAACAAGAAGTGGCCGACTTTAGACAAGCCAACAACCTGTCCATCGAAGGCAATATGGTCATTCTCCAGTCGGAACTGGGCAGCCTAAATGATGCCATTCTGGAACTGGACCGTGAAATCATCGCAACCCAGCTCGAGCGTAACCGCATCGGTGAAAACGGCGCGCGCGCCGCAACGATCGAACGTGAGCAGGCCGAACTTGCCGCAGAATTGAACAGTCTTGCCTCCCAACGCCAGTTGATGGACGACCGCCGTGCAAATCTGAGCGCCACGCTTGAAACAACCCCCGAGATTGACAGGGAGCTGGCCAAATTCGACCGCCGCCTGATCCAGTTGCAGGAACGGCTTGATGTGGCCGCCGCCCGCCGCAATGAGGCCGAGATCGCCGTTAACCTTGAAATGGGTGCCCGCGGCGAACGGATGATCACCATCGAAGAGGCCCGCGTGCCCGAATATCCCGTCACGATGAGCCGCAAGCGGCTGGCGATGATGGGCGGTGCCGCAGCCGGATTGGGCGCAATCATCCTCGCCTTTTTGCTGGAATTGCGCCACCCTGTGCTGCGCACGGCGCAGCAAATGGAGCGGGAAACAGGGCTGCGCGCCGTTATCTCGATCCCGCAATCGCCCCGTACAAAGAACCGCAAAGGTTTGGGCCTTTTATGGCAAAACCGCCGCCGCGCCGGTCAGCAAGGGCGTGCGGCGCGTATAGCCCGCAACCCCGACACCACCCGGAGCTAGGGTGCAGGCCCGCGCGCCCCTAACTGTTGTGACAGCCCCTACCGGAGCCCGCATTTCGTGAAGATTGCCTATATCCTCAATACCTATCCGCAGCCTTCGCAAAGCTTTATCCGCCGCGAAATTCGCGCGCTGGAGGCCGCAGGTCACGAGGTAACCCGATTGGCGATGCGCGCTGCAGATGTGCCGCTGGTTGATGTACAGGACAAAGAAGAAGCGACAAAAACACAATATGTGTTGAAAACCGGCGCGCCTGCATTGCTGGGCGCACTGGCGCAAGCGTTATGGCAAAATCCAGCGCGGTTTCTGCGCGCGTTCAAGATGGCGCTAAGGCTGGGTTCCGCGTCTGAAATAGGGCGGTTGCGGCATATGATCTACCTTGCCGAAGCGGCGTTCGTTGCACGGCAAATGACCGCGAATGGCGCGACCCATGCTCATGCCCACTTTGGTACAAACGCCGCGACCGTCGCGATGCTAAGCCATCTGTTGGGCGGCCCCAAATATAGTTTCACGGTGCACGGCCCCGAAGAATTCGACGCACCCCGTGCCTTGTCTTTGGGCGATAAGATCCATCATTCCGCATTTGCTGTCGCGATCAGCCAGTTTGGCCGTTCGCAACTGTGCCGCTGGGCCGATCACGGCGATTGGGCGCGCATCAAAGTGGTGCATTGCGGGATTGAACCCGCCAAATTCGCTGCCCCTCCCCCGATGCCGACCGGTCCCCGCCGCCTAGTTGCAATCGGACGCTTGGTCGAACAGAAAGGCCAGCTGGCCTTGGTTGAGGCGCTCGCCCGCACACAAGCGCCGATCCACCTGACCCTGATCGGTGACGGCGAGATGCGCAACCAGATTGAAGCGCTGATTGCACAGCACGGTCTTGCCAACCGGATCACGTTGACGGGTTGGGTCGATGAAGCCCGCATCAAGCATGAATTGGCGCAGGCCCATGCCCTTGTCATGCCCAGCTTTGCCGAAGGGCTGCCGATGGTGGTGATGGAGGCAATGGCCGCCGCGCGTCCTGTTATTGCCACCTACATCGCGGGCACACCGGAACTGGTGCAGCCTGAAAGCACCGGCTGGCTGGTGCCTGCGGGTGATTTGGACGCCTTGGCAGCCGCGATGGACCGCTTTGCCCAGACAAACGACGCAACCCTCGCGCAGATGGGCCAAAACGCCCGCATCCGCGTTTTGCAGCGCCATGACATAGATGTTGAGGCGGCCAAGCTGGCAGCCGCAATGCAAGGCGCTTAGCGTCCGCGCACCCAGCGGTTGGTGCTGCGCAATATGGGCAGCTTGATTGCCAGACGCACAGCGGCAAACACCGCAAACGCCAATGGATCACGCAGTGCACGCTTCCAGATCGGTTGCATGTTGTCATAGGGATCATCGTTCTGCATCAACTGGGGATAGCGTGTTTCAATCTCGGCCACGCCAATGTCCTGACGGCGTCGCACCTGGACCAGCCGCACAAAGCCCTCAATCATCGGCCAGTCAAAGGGCGCAGGCACGCGCGTCCGTTCATCGGGGCGAAAGTTGAGCCGGGCAAAGGTGTCATCTGAAATGATATCAGGCCATACGCCCCAACGCACACGCCCCGCGCGGTTCATGGCAAAGACGCCAAAGCCTGACACACCATGCGTCATGAAAGGCGTCGTGCACCAGAACCGCGTGTAATGCCGTGTGATCGCGTCATGTTCGACCGTAACGTTCGGGTTCCCGCTGGCATAGCGCGGCGCATCCCCCTGCAAGACATCCGCGACTTGCCTGACCAGTGGCGGCGATACCGTCACATCGGCATCCAGATAGATCAGCGCCTGCCCGGTGGCGACCGCTTCGCCCGCGTTCCAAGCGCCCAGTTTGCCACCCTCAGGCAAATCCAATACCTGCAAACGCCAACCTTTGGCCGCAAAAGCATCCTCAAACCCACGCGCAATTCGGGTGGTGTCATCCGTACAACCATTGGCGATTACGATGACCTCGACCGGACCTGTGGCTGGTTCTGACGCTACCAGCGCGCTCAGGCAGATCGGCAGATAGGCGGCCTCATTATGGGCAGGGATCAGAACGCTGGCACAGATCATTTAAAATTCACCAACGCGTCCCACCGCGGGTTGCTGTCGCCCAAATGCCGCAACGCGCCCCATGACCCCCATTTCGTCGGCTTCCCAACGTCAAGAAAGGCGTTGAACAATTGCCCGCCTGCGGCCTTCCAACCCTGCAAAAGCTCTTGATAAAGCGCACCCATTTCAGGCGTGTAGTTCAGATGGGTGAAAAACGCGGTCAGCGCTTCATCATTTTCGCGCCCCCGGTTGCCAACCACATGAGTGCCACCCTCGTACATGATCATCGGCAGGCCGTGCGATGCGGCCACGCCCGCGTGATAAGGCAACAGCCGCTTTAGCAGGTCTTTCAACGTGCCATCAGTTTCGCCACTGATTGCGCCATCGCGCAGTTCCTGCACCGCCAGCGACACGGCCAGATCAAACCTGTGCTCAGCTGTGTAATCGGTCGCTTCCTGCCCCTGTAACCCCGCCGCCGCAGCATCACTTTGCGCTTTGGCAAGGCTTTCGCGCAACCAACCTGAGGTCTGTTCCGCGCGGTCCGTGCCGCCCAGCATTGCGCCGAAATACCCCGTTACCGCATAGGCATCAAACGCATCGACCGGCGCAGGCAAGCCTTCGGCGCGGACCAGATCCGCCTCCAGCACCTCACGCTCCAATCCCAGCCATCCGGTTTGGGTCGCGATCACGTTGATCAAGCGGCTGTCTGCTTCATCCGCAAAAACATCCGACCAGATGCGCGCGACTTGCGCGGCCCGGAACCCATGATATTGCACCCATTTGTCGCGCTTTCCCCAGCGTTGCATCGCCTTTTCATCCGCCCATGCCGCCTGTTCAAAGCTCCAGTTCCAAACCTCGTTCGAAAACTCGACATAGACGGTCAGCTTGGGGTCCAGCCGATCCTTGACCAGTTGTGCTATCTGCCGCACGAAATCATCGTCCGCCAGATGCGGCACATTCAGCCACGGGTCTTTTTCCAGCGTGTTCGCCAGATCAATCATCACCTCGAACGGCACTTCCTTGGTGTAGGTGTATTCGGACACTTTCGTGCGGTCGTCCCATGTGGACAGTTTGGAGTTGTTCGTTTCCCCCCAGTCCATGAAACGCAACACGCGAAACGGACCCAGAAGCGTGGTCCACTCAGGATTGAACATCTGACCTGCGTCCAAGGCCGCCACGCGGTTTTCCATTGTGACGGACGTGATGCGCACCGGATCACTGGGGTTGATGCGTTGCAACCGGATGTCGACGCTGCCTGGACCGGGGGTAAAATCAAAGCGTATCTCATTCTTGCCGTAGCGCACGTTCTGCGCGCGGCCTGCAACCTCGATGATCCCTTTGCCCGTATAGCGAAGCACGTAACGTCCCGCGAACGTCTGTGCGTCCTCTGGCAGGTCTGTCAGGATCAGGGTTCCGATGCTGCCCAAGGTGCGTGGCATCCGAATAGGCCAGCCGTTCACATCCAGATGCCCTGCCGCGCGCAATTCGGCCTCGGACATGCCGCCCCATTTGTCGGCCATATGCCCGATCCAGCGGCGCGCGGTTTTGAACACATCCAGAAAGGGCTGTTGCGTACTCCAATCCACGACCGATGCCAGTCCGATGGCGATGTCATTGGTCCCGGTGGCGGGTGCCGCGTTGGTGGGGATCGGTGCCGGAACAGGCTCGGGCGGGGCAACAGGCGTTGGCGGGGCGCGGGGCGCGTTGGGTGTCGCCGCGACCGAGGTCACGGGTTTCGTCGACGCCTTTGCGCGGGTATAGGCCGCAACAGTCTCCGCTGCGACACGTTGCAATTCGCGGGCCAGATCGGGGGTCGGCATATCAAATGCCCCGCCCCACCTGTCCTTCAAATCCGTCGGCAGGCCACGCGGGTCAAGCCCCGTCAGCGTGGCGTATTGCACCATCGCAACGAAATAATGCCCCATGTCATTCAGGTGAATGTCATCAGCAAAGAGCGCAGAGATGTCGCGCAGCCCGTTAATTTTGCCTTGGGCGATCTGGTCATGCAGACGCCCCATCGCTTGGCCTGCCGGGATCAGCGCCACCTGCCCTGCATGATCCGGATGCGCGTCGGCAATAGCCGTCACGATGCCTTCCCAGACTGGCAGATCATTATCAAGACGCATGCGCCACGGCACATCCGCGCCCTCGTCAAAAGCAACGGGCGTACCGGTGCCGCTTTTTAGATCATGCCATGTTTCCTGCACATAAATCTGCGCGTCCGGATTGGCGGCAAAGGCCAGACCTGCGAAAGATGCAGCATATTCGTGGCTTTGCGACCAAGTGACGTGGTTTTCGAGCGGTAGCGCCTCCGTCAGGATCAAATGGGTGGTGCCCCCCGCGTTCAGAACACTGCGGGCATTCACACCTTCGGCGTTCGCGGCGTTTTCCCAATTGTAGCGCAGCGGCGCGCCATTGATGATCTGGGCGCTAACATCGCCCCAGCCTGTGCCCGCGCGCAACGCCCCCTGCAGCATGTCGGGACCGTCCTGCGCAAACAGGCTGTGGCCGACCATCAGAACAGCAAAAGCAGTGCTCAAACCGCTCATACGGCGACACCGGTTTCAGGATGCTTTGCGACGACATCCCACACCACCTGCTGCATCAGTGCGGCCGCTTCTTGGCTCGGTGCGACGGCCTGCGTGCCATCTGCACGGGTCAGCTCGCGCGGCAGGCCTATGGGTGCTTTGTGATAGAGCACTGAGTAATGCGTTAACGCCACGAGATAGGCGCCCAAGTCATTGAAATGGATTGTATCAGGTGTGCCATCCTCGTTGCGGGCAAAAAGGTCGTTCAGCGTTGAAATGCCTTCAACCCCGCCCCGCGCATCGACCGCACGGATGAACGCCGCCATCACCTGACCGGCGGGGATAAGGTGGATCGGCGCGTCTGTGTTGGCCAAGGCGGGGTATTTCACGCGGCCCTGCCAGTGTTCGCGCAAGTCACGGTCGATGCGGGTCAACCAACCCGCGTCGTCATCGGTATTGTGCCATGTCTCATACAGATAAATCCGCGTTTGCGGGTTCGCGTCCCATGCGAATCCCGCCCATTCGGCCAAATATCTGGCGCTGTCATGATACCGGATCGCATCGCGGATTTCGACCATTTCGGTCAGGACCAGCGCATCGTAATCCCCCGATCCAATGGCCTCTTTCGCGGGGCGGAACTTTGGATGGTCGTTCTCAAACTCAAAACCGTTGATCGGCTCATCAGGATCCCAATGCGCCTTGAGCGAGGCTCCCCAGCCCAGTTGACTGTTATAATCATGCCCCGCACCGGCCATCTGCGCCAGCATGGCAGGCATATCACGCCCGACCAACGAATGGCCAAGGTGGTAGACCTGCAACTTGCCCTCGGGCTTTGCCAGCGGGTTGGCATAAAGCGCACGCGCGCGCTCCTCACCCTTGGCACCGCCGAAATAGCGGGTAGCGCCGAAAACAGCAGCACCAATCAAACCGGCAAGGGCAATACGACGGGACATCGGCTTCATCTCCTGAGATCTCCTGAGCAGGTGTTCATATCCAACCTTCATATTCGTCCAAAGGCAGCGTTACAGCCGTGACAAAGTGGCCCGCAACATCCGCAAACCGCCCTGTCAGCACATCGCCCTCTTTGAACCGCCCCACATCCACTTGAAATGTCGCTGTGAACGTCTGTTTTGTCAGGTCCATCGCCACCGTGAAATGATCAAAGCCAAATAGCGCCTTGGTCAGGGGGTATTGCGCCTTATACGCCGCCTCTTTTGCCGAAAAGACCAGCTTGGCGCGCAATGCCATGTCCGCACCGGCGATCTGCGCCTGTTCATCCAATGTGCAAATGGTCGGGATCAGTTGCGGATCAAGGGGCGTCGCCTCTTCGAGGTCAATACCGATACTGGCCGCATCACGCGATAATACAGCGACGCACAGCGACTTGGTGTGCGAGATTGAGCCAGTCAGACCCGCAGGCCAGATCGGCGCACGATCAGATCCGGCAGGTATTGCACAAGGCGGCTGGCCCAGTTGGCGCATCGCGTCGCGCGCGGCAGTCCTGCCCGCTGCAAACTCGCATTGCCGCCCCACGACGGCACGCGCAATATAATCAGTTTCCGTTTGATACAGGTCCGCCACAGGCCCGCGCGGGTCCGTCACCGCCACACCCACAGGCACCCGGAACAGAGCCGGTGCCGCGGCTTTTAAAATCGCGCGGTTATCCAACCCGGCGACCTGCATCAAGCCCCTGCTTTGCTGCGCCCCGCGCGCATGGCGCGGCGTTTTGACATGGTCTCGGCCTTTTCAGGTTGGTCCTGTGGCACCTGCACGTCCTGCACTTTGGCTTGGCCACGGTCCAGATGCGCTGTCAGCGCTTCAAGCGTCGGAAAGCGGAAAATGTCCGTGATGGTCAAATCACCACCAAGGGACGCCTTGATCTCGCGGTGGGCTTGAATAGCGAGCAACGAATGCCCCCCAAGGGCAAAGAAATTATCCTCCGCCATGATGTGACCGACGCCCAGCAGACCGCTCCAGACCCGCGCGATGGTCGCTTGCGTATCACTCACTGGCCCGGCATCGACCAATGCCGCAGTCGTGCGGCGCATTTGCGGTGCCGGCAATGCCTTGCGGTCAATTTTCTTGTTTGGTGTCAGCGGCATACGGTCCAGCGCGACAAAGTGGCCCGGCACCATGATGTCGGGCAAAACCTGTCGCAAATGGGCCTGCGTCGCCTCTGTGTTCAGTGTCGTTGGCCCGGTCACGTAGCCGACCAGTTGGGCGTGCCCACCGATATCAACGGTACTGACTACTGCTTGCGTGACACCGGGCAGTTCGGCAAGGCGGGCTTCAATCTCGCCCAGCTCAATCCGGTGGCCCCTGATCTTGACCTGCGCATCGACGCGGCCCGCGAAATGCAACACGCCCTGCGCGTCCCATGACGCCAGATCACCGGTACGGTAAAGTTTGCCTTCGCCAAAGGGGTTCCCTGTAAACCGCTCTGCGGTCATCGCCTCACGTTGCCAATATCCTTGCGTCACACCTTGACCACCGATCCATAACTCTCCTGTTGTGCCAATAACTTGCGGCATCATCTTATCATTCAAGATGAAGACCTCCGTGTTCGCAATCGGGGTGCCCACAGGGGCAGTCGTCGGCGCATCATCCCCCAGCATATAGGTCGTGGACCAGATCGTTGTCTCGGTCGGACCATACATGTTTTGCAAGCTGGCCCGCGTCGCGCGTTGCAGGG
>JAFMHE010000325.1 GCA_017854675.1 Paracoccaceae bacterium
ACACCAAAGCGGCCGTAACCACCAAATGTAACGTCTGCTGCTGCAACGCCGGCGGTCGCAACCAGGGCCGTTGTAGCGAAGAGAATCTTTTTCATGAGTTTACCCTCGGTTTGAATTCACATGCCCAACCCGGGGAATCCGGAAAGGGTATGAGGGGTGTTTGCATCCTTTGCCCCCCTCTTTGCAAGAAGCCTCAAACACCCCAAACGCAATGCCGCCCCCATTGGTGCAGCTTTGCCACAGTTTTTCCCCGCCACGTGAACGCACCACCCAACAATACCTTTCACATGTATATACAGCGCATCAGCAAAGGGCCCTATCATATACCTTGCCCCGACCCGCATGCTTGGGTAGACCGGAACGCAAACACGCAAAGGAGTGTCCAGATGACCTGCAGCACCTTGGGCAAAATTGCATTGACGCTCACCTTGGTTGGGTCGTTGGGCGCCTGTGGCTCGCTACGCGGCTTCGGATCAGAAGCCACGGCGCGACCTGATACCTATACAAACGCCAATAACCCCAGCAATATCGAGACGGATGCCAGCAATACCATCTGGTCTATCTTTAGCCGCAGTACCGGTGAACAGAATGTTGCGGTCAACCGCTACCTTTGGGCCGCGACGCTTGAGGTTTTGAATTTCCTTCCAATTCAGTCAGTTGACCCCTTCACCGGTGTTATCGTCACCGGGTATGGCACCCCTCCCGGCGGCGGGCAGTCTTACCGTGCAACCGCGCTGATTGATGATCCGGCACTTGATGCACGGTCCCTGACAATCGCCTTGCAAACCCGTGGTGGTCGCACTGTAAACAAAGCAACCACGCGCGCCGTAGAAGACGCAATCCTGACCCGTGCGCGCGAACTACGCATCGCAGACAACAGATTCTGAGCCCCCGACAAGACACAGTTTTCAACGCCGGGCCTTCTTGCTGACAAGAGCCCGGCGTTTTCATTTCCAAAGGCACCACACCTATGACCCGCTATACCCCTGCCGAAATCGAAGCCCGCTGGCAGCAAGCCTGGGAAAAAGACGCCGTGTTCAAGGCCGTCCGTTCCGCTGACAAACCCAAATATTACGTGCTTGAGATGTTCCCTTATCCGTCGGGCCGCATCCACATGGGCCACGTGCGCAACTATACAATGGGCGACGTGATCGCGCGGTACAAACTGGCAACCGGCCACAACGTGCTGCACCCGATGGGCTGGGACGCTTTCGGGATGCCTGCGGAAAACGCCGCGATGGCGATTGGTGGTCATCCCAAGGACTGGACCTACGGCAATATCGCCGACATGCGCGACCAGATGAAGCCGCTGGGCCTGTCGATTGACTGGTCCCGCGAATTCGCCACCTGCGATCCTGAATACTACGGTCAGCAGCAGGCGCTTTTCCTCGATTTCCTCAAAGAGGGGCTGGTTTACCGCAAAAATGCCATCGTGAACTGGGATCCGGTCGATATGACGGTTCTGGCCAACGAACAGGTAGAGGCCGGTCGCGGCTGGCGGTCTGGCGCATTGGTCGAACGTCGTGAATTGACACAGTGGTTCTTTAAAATCTCTGACCATTCCGAGGAACTGCTGTCCGCACTCGATACGTTGGACAACTGGCCCGCCAAGGTAAAACTGATGCAGGCCAACTGGATCGGCAAATCACGCGGCCTGCAATTCGCGTTCTCGACCATAGACGCCCCTGACGGGCATGACCGGATCGAGGTCTACACCACCCGCCCCGACACGCTGATGGGCGCGTCGTTTGTTGGTATCTCACCGGATCATCCACTGGCCAAACTGCTTGAGGCGGACAATCCAGAGATTGCGGCCTTCTGCGCGCAGTGCCGTCAAGGTGGCACCACAGAAGAAGCGATTGAAACGGCAGAAAAGCTGGGTTTCGATACTGGCCTGCGCGTGCGCCATCCGTTTGATACGGCTCACGAATTGCCGGTTTATATCGCGAATTTTATCCTGATGGATTACGGCACAGGCGCGATATTCGGCTGCCCTGCACATGATGAGCGGGACTTTGAATTCGCCACAAAGTACGATCTGCCGATCATCTCGACCTATCTGCCGGACGAAGAAAGCGCTGACACGCTGGACGAGGCCTATGTGCCCGCCAAGACGGAAAAGGTGTTTTACAACCGTGGCTTCGCGGGCGACCAGTGGCAGACTGGCCGTGAGGCCATCGACGCCGCAATCGCATTCTGCGAGGCCAATGGTGTCGGTCAGGGTGTGACCAAGTTCCGCCTGCGCGATTGGGGCCTGTCGCGCCAACGCTATTGGGGCTGCCCAATCCCTGTGGTGCATTGCGACGCTTGCGGCGTGGTGCCGGAAAAGAAAGAAAACCTCCCGATTGAGCTGCCCTATGACGTGACATTCGACACGCCGGGCAACCCGTTGGACCGCCACCCGACATGGCGCGATTGCGCCTGCCCGTCCTGCGGTGCACCGGCGAAACGTGAAACCGATACGATGGACACATTTGTCGATTCGTCGTGGTATTTTGCACGGTTCACGTCCCCGCATGCTGACACACCGACCAACATGGAAGACGCCAAATACTGGATGAACGTCGATCAATACATCGGCGGGATTGAGCATGCGATTCTGCACTTGCTGTATTCGCGTTTCTTTGCCCGTGCGATGCAGATCACCGGCCATTTGCCAGAATCAGCGATTGAGCCGTTTGACGCGTTGTTTACCCAAGGCATGGTGACACACGAGATTTATCAGACCAAGGGCGAGAATGGCCGCCCTGTTTACCACCTGCCCGAAGACGTTGTTGACGGTAAGCTTGCCGATGGCACCGAGGTAGAGATCATCCCATCCGCCAAGATGTCAAAGTCCAAGAAAAACGTCGTGGACCCGCTGAACATCATCTCGAATTATGGCGCGGATACCGCCCGCTGGTTCGTACTCAGCGATTCGCCTCCCGAACGGGACGTTGAATGGACCGCGTCAGGGGCCGATGCCGCCTTTAAACACATGGGCCGTGTCTGGAATATCTGTGACCGTATCGCCGCAATGGACAAGGACGCCAAAGGCGAAGGTGACGACGATCTGCTGCGCGCCATGCACAAAACCATCAACGATGTGACCCTTGGCATCGAATCCTTCGGCTTCAACGCCTGCATCGCAAAACTCTATGCGTTCACCGCGACCTTGCAAAAATCCAAAGCAGGCCACGCCGCCCAGCGCGA
>JAFMHE010000092.1 GCA_017854675.1 Paracoccaceae bacterium
GCCTTGCTGTTCTTCTAGCTTAAAGAAACTTGACGTCAAAGTTATGGCGTAAGTATGCCTTGCCACAGCACGCTGCCAACCCGAAACAGCACGCAAGAATGAGGTATATCGGGCAGTAGTTCAGCGCGCTCTCAACACGCGCAAAACGGGTGTGGGGCGACTAGATTGCGCTGCTATGGCGCTTGTCGGGGCTTTCAAAAGCATCAAGGCCATGTGCAAAGATCCGAACCAAAGGCCGTGATGCATTCTTTACGATCAACCGCCCCGGCGTTGCGTCAAAATGGTCCGGGAACCGGTCCGCAATCGTCTTCATCTTTGCCCGTATCAGATCGTCAGCGGCAGGGAATTGCGTGGCAAGCGCATCAGCGTCCAACGTAAATTGGCACATCAAGGTTTCGATCATCCGAGCTGTCACGCTGTCCTGCAACGTCATTTTGTAGCCGCGCATACCGGCAAGTTCGCCGTTTAGCACGTGCTTTACATAGGCCGATGTCGCAGCGGCATTCTGGCTATAGCCTTGCGGGAATTTCGAGATCGAAGAGGCGCCCAGACCGATCAACACCTCTGAGGTGTCATCCGTGTACCCTTGGAAATTGCGCCGCAACGTCCCCTTTGACTGCGCGATGGCAAGCGTGTCGCCGGGACGCGCAAAATGGTCAATGCCGATTGCCTCAAATCCGTCAGCCACCAGAACCTCGTGCGCCAATGCGGCAAGGGCAAACCGTGTCTCACCATCCGGCAGGGCGTCAGCGTCGATCATGACCTGCCTTTTCGACATCCACGGAACATGCGCATAGCCATAAAGCGCCAGCCGGTCGGGTTGCAGGGACAACACTTGTTGCAACGTGTCGGACAGGCCGGGCAGTGTCTGATGCGGCAATCCATAGAGCAAATCCATGTTCAGGCTTTTGACACCTGCGCCGCGCAGCACGTTCACCACATGCGCGGTTTGTTCAAACGTCTGCGGACGTCCGATGGCCTCTTGCACCATCGGCGCAAAGTCCTGAACACCGATGCTGGCGCGGTTCATGCCATTGGCCGCCAACATGTTCAGCAGTGCGTCGGACGCTTCGGTGGGATCAATCTCTACCGAGAATTCAAAATCATCGGCTTTGTCAAAGGCATCGAATATCCGGGTCAAAAGCCGTTGCATTGTTTGCGGGCTTAGAATTGTGGGTGTTCCACCGCCCAGATGAAGGCGGGTCAGTGCGATATTCGGCCGCATCTTGCTGCGCACCAGTCTCAGCTCTTCGAGCAGGTTTTCGACATAGGCGTCCACGGGTCGCAGGCTTTTTGTGCCTTGCGTGCGACAGGCACAAAACCAGCAAAGGCGCTTACAAAACGGGATATGTATATATAAAGAGACGGTTGATCCGTCCGGAACGGCGGATAGCCATTCGCTCTGATGGGTGCGCCCGTCCTGTGCGCCAAAGTGGTTGGCGGGGGGATAACTGGTGTATCGCGGCACGTTTGTGTCGAATAAACCTGATCTACGGAGTTGTTTCAAATTATTCATGCGGTTATCATACGTAGTTAGGGACACTTTTGATTGATCTACATCAACTATGAAAAAAAAATCGTTCGAGAACATGGCTTGCTCAGCCTGTCCGATCAGGAAACGGGCCGTTTGCTCACGCTGTGAAGGCGATGAGATGCTTCGGCTTGAGGGTATCAAAACCTATCGCAGTTTTTCGGCGGATGAGCCGATTCTGTGGCGTGGGGATGAGCTGAAATATGTCGCGTCTGTCGTTGAGGGCGTGGCAAAGCTTGAGAAAAGCTTGGAAGACGGGCGCAACCAGATGGTTGGTTTGCTGTTTCCGTCCGATTTTATCGGCCATCCAAAGCGCACCCAGATTGAATTCGACGTGACTGCAGCCAGCGATATTACGCTGTGTTGTTTTGAACGCGAACCTTTTGAGGAATTGCTGATCGAAGTGCCGCATATCGCCCAGCGAATGGTTGAAATTGCGCTTGATGAACTGGACGCGGCGCGGGATTGGATGGTCTTGCTGGGCCGCAAGACAGCCGCTGAGAAAACCGCGACTTTTCTGGAAATGGTGGCGCGGCGTTCGCAGTTTGACAGTTCCGCTGTTTCCACAAGGGATCTAGTGTTGCCGCTGTTGCGCAGCGAGATTGCAGATTACCTCGGGTTGACGCTGGAAACCGTCAGTCGGCAGCTTTCAATACTAAAGCGCGATGGTGTGGTTGAGTTCGTGGACAAAAAGAACTTTCGCATCCTTGATGTGGCGCGCTTGCATGACGCAACTGGCGATGACGCCGACGGTGGCGTGATCGCGTAAGTTCCAGCGCGAATTGCGCGATCCGTGTGCCGCGCACAGTCGGACTTATGCGCCTTTTCTGGGGTGGTCCGGCACACTTGCGCCGGACCTGATATTCTAGTGCCGTTTCTTGGGCGGCATCAGATCGGTGATCGTGCCTTCAAACATCTCGGCGGCAAAGTTCACCGTTTCCGACAGGGTCGGGTGCGGGTGAATGGTGTGGCCCAGATCAGTGGCATCGCACCCCATCTCGATCGCCAGCGCCACCTCGGCGATCAGATCACCGGCGTTGGTGCCCACAATGGCCGCACCGATTACACGGTCGTCGCTGGGGTCAAAAATTACCTTTGTCATCCCCTCGGATCGCGCGTTTGACAGCGCCCTGCCAGAGGCGGCCCATGGAAACACGCCCTTGCCGATCTTCATGCCCTTGGCCTTCGCTTCGGCCTCGGTGACACCGACCCAAGCGACCTCTGGATCGGTATAGGCCACAGACGGGATCACCAGCGCGTCGAACGCACGCTTTTGACCCGCGCAGACCTCTGCGGCGACTTTTCCCTCGTGTACGGCCTTGTGCGCCAGCATGGGTTGGCCAACGACGTCGCCGATGGCAAAGATGTGTGGCACGCCGGTGCGCTGCTGGTTATTGACAGCGATAAAACCACGCTCATCCACCGCAACTCCCGCAACTCCCGCAACTCCCGCAGCTTCGGCATTGATCAGTTTGCCGTTCGGGCGCCGCCCGACGGACACCAGAACCTTGTCAAACGTGTCAGTCGTAACCTCGCCTTTGTCGTTCTCGAAGGTGACTTTCAGTCCCTTTTTCTGCGCCTCCATCGCGGTCACTTTGGTCTTGAGCATGATATTTTCGTACCGCTTGCCGATGCGCGTGTGCAGGGGTTTGACCATATCCTTGTCTGCGCCCGGCATCAGTTGGTCCATGAATTCGACAACAGTGATTTTCGACCCCAAAGCGTCATACACACAGGCCATTTCCAACCCGATGATACCACCGCCAAGGATCAACATCCGCTTGGGGATGTCATGCAGTTCCAGCGCGCCGGTGCTGTCCAGCACCCGTGGATCGTCATGCGGGATGAAAGGCAGCTCAACCGGTTCTGACCCCGCCGCGATGATGCATTGGTCAAAGCTGATTGTTTTTGTACCGTCCTCGCCCGTTACCTCGATCATGTTGGGACCGGTAAAGGTGCCCGTGCCGCGCAGGGTCGTGACTTTGCGCCCTTTGGCAAGCCCGTCCAGACCGCCGGTAAGCTGGCCGACAACCGAGTCTTTCCAGGACCGCAAGGCATCCAGATCAATGTCAGGTTTGGCAAAGGTCACACCATGCGCCGACATGTCTGCAGCTTCGGTCAAGACTTTGGCAACGTGCAACAACGCTTTGGATGGAATGCAGCCGACGTTCAGGCAAACTCCGCCCAATGTCGGGTTCTTTTCGATCAGCACGACTTTCTTTCCCAGATCCGCCGCACGGAATGCCGCGGTATAGCCGCCGGGACCAGAGCCCAGAACAACCACTTCGGCGTGGATGTCACCGGGGCCAGTTGCCGTGCCGGTGGCGGCGTTGGCAACTGGTGCGGCGGCGGGTGCCTGCGCCTTGGGTGCGGGTGCTTCTGCCGCTCCGTCAGCGTCAATCACCATGATCACGGACCCCATGGAAACCTTGTCGCCTTCGGCTACCTTGATCTCTTTGATGACGCCCGCCACGGGGGCTGGTACTTCCATCGTTGCCTTGTCCGACTCCAGTTCCAACAGCGGGTCTTCGACTGCGACGGTATCGCCGACATTGACCAGAATGCTTACCACGGGAACGTCGGAAAAATCACCTATGTCAGGTACTTGAATATCCATATCTAGGCCCCCCTACAGCATCAACCGGCGCACATCGCCCAGCAGGTGTTTAAGTGTTGCGTTAAACCGTGCGCCCAAGGCGCCGTCGATCGCGCGGTGGTCAAACGACAGTGACAAAGGTTGCATCAGGCGCGGCACAAAGGTTTCTGATCCCTTGTCCCAGACGGGGGCCATCTTGGCGCGCGTCAGGCCAAGGATCGCCACTTCAGGCGCGTTGACGATCGGAGTGAACCCGGTGCCACCAATGCCGCCCAAGGACGATATGGTAAAGGTCGCGCCCTGCATGTCGGGGCCTTTCAACTTGCCCTCACGCGCGGCCAACGACAGGCTGCCAAGTTCTTTGGAAATTTCGACGATCCCCTTGCGGTCGGCGTCCTTGATCACCGGCACCATCAGGCCCTGCGGCGTGTCAGCCGCAAACCCGATGTTATAGAAGTTCTTTTTGATCAGCTTGTCGCCATCCGGATGGATCGAGGAATTCAGCTCCCAATGATCCTTGAGCGCGGAAACGCAGGCCTTGATGACAAAGCTAAGAAGCGTGACACGGTAGCCTTGTTCCTTGGCGGCGGCATCCAACTCTTTGCGGTAAGCGTCCAGATCGGTGATGTCGGCCTCTTCGTCCACAGTGACGTGGGGGATGTTCAACCATGCCCGGTGCAATGCCGGACCGCTGAGTTTCTTGACGCGGGGCATTTCTACGTCTTCGACAGGTCCGAATTTAGAGAAGTCGACAACCGGCATCTGCGGGATGCCCATGCCGCCCGCCACACCGCCCGTCGCGGTAGACGCCGTGGTGGACTTGAGGAACTTGGTCACGTCCTCGCGCAGTATGCGGCCCTTGCGGCCTGTGCCGTTCACCTTGGCGATATCAATGTCCAACTGGCGTGCAAATGCGCGCACGGACGGCGATGCATGGGACTTGGAAAACCCGCTGTCCACAACCGGTGCAGGTGCCGCCGTTGGTGCAGGTGCGGCGGCAGCATCAGTGGTCTCTGCCTTTGCCTCCGCCACGGGGACCGGGGCAGGGGGTGCCGCGTCTCCTTCGGCGTCCATCACCATGATGACCGATCCCATAGAAACCGTATCACCTTCGGCCACTTTGATTTCTTTGATCACGCCTGCCATGGGCGAGGGGACTTCCATCGTCGCCTTGTCTGATTCCAATTCAAGCAGGGGATCTTCGACAGCGACCCTATCGCCTACGCTGACCAGAATGGTCACCACAGGCACGTTGTTGAAATCGCCAATGTCGGGGACTGTTACGTCAGTAGTCATATGTGTTTTCCTTTCTCGGGCACTTAGGCCAACCGCGGGTTCGGCTTGGCGCCGTCGATTTCGTATTTCTTGAGGGCTGCTTCCAAATCCTTTTTGGTCACATTGCCTGCCTTGTAGAGGTCCACCATTGCGGCGGCTGCGATGTGGTTTGCGTCGACCTCGAAAAAGCGACGCAGGTTTTCGCGGCTGTCGGACCGGCCAAAACCATCGGTCCCCAGCACGGTATAAGACCCCGGCACGAACGCCCGGATTTGCTCGGCAAAGTTCTTCATGTAATCGGTTGCGGCGATGATCGGACCTTTGGCCTTGCTCAGGGTTTGGGTGACATAAGGCACGACCTCGTCCATCAGCGGGTTCAGTCGGTTGTGGCGCGCCGCATCTTGGCCGTCGCGGGCCAGCTCGTTGAACGATGTTGCAGACCAGATGTCAGCCGTGACGCCAAAGTCGGCTTCCAACATCTTCGCCGCCTTGATCGCTTGCAGCAAAATGGTGCCGGACCCCATAAGATTGACGTGTTTCTTGCCCGGTTTTTTGGTCTCTGACATCCGGTAAAGCCCCTTTATGATGCCTTCCTCGGCACCCATCGGCATATCGGGATGCTGGTAGTTTTCGTTCATCAAGGTGATGTAGAAACTGATGTCTTCCTGATCGACAAACATGCGCTGCAAACCGTTGTGCATGATCACCGCCAGCTCGTAGCTGAAGGTCGGATCATAGGTCACGCAATTCGGAATTGTCCCCGCAAGGATATGGCTGTGGCCATCCTCGTGCTGCAACCCTTCACCGTTCAACGTGGTTCGCCCGGCGGTCGCGCCCAGCAGGAAACCCCGTGCGCGGCTGTCACCGGCGGCCCACGCCAGATCGCCCACGCGTTGATGACCAAACATAGAATAGTAGATATAGAACGGGATCATCGGCACCCCGTGGTTGGAATAGGACGTTGCGGCAGCGATCCAGTCAGCCATAGCACCCGCCTCGTTGATGCCTTCCTGCAAGACCTGACCATCGGTCGTCTCTTTGTAAAACATCATCTGGTCGGCATCCTCGGGCGTGTAATTCTGACCCAACGGGTTGTAGATCCCTGCTGAGCGGAACAGCCCTTCCATACCAAATGTCCGGCTTTCATCGGGCACGATTGGCACCACGAACTTGCCAATGGTTTTGTCACGCAGCAATGTCGTCAGAATGCGCACATAGGCCATCGTGGTCGAAATCTCACGCGCGCCGGTGCCTTTCAATTGTGCCTCAAACTTGGTCAACGGCGGGATTTCCAGCTTGGGCGCATCGCGCCATTCGCGTTTTGGAAATTCCCCGCCCAATGCCTTGCGGCGATCCGCCAGATAGGCCTTTTGCGCATTGTTCAACTCAACCAGTGGCGCCTTTGGCAGGTCTTCATCCGATACCGGGATCTTGAAGCGGTCACGGAAAGCACGCAGTTGATCGTCGGCCATCTTCTTGGCCGAGTGGGTCACATTCTGACCTTCGCCCGCCGTGCCCATTCCGTAGCCTTTGACCGTCTTGATCAACAGGCAAGTCGGCTGGCCCTTGGTGTCCGAAGCCTTTTTGAATGCGGTATAGACCTTCTGCGGATCATGTCCGCCACGGCGCAGCGCCCAGATTTGTTCATCGGTCCAATCGGCCACCAAAGCGGCAGTTTCAGGGTATTTGCCAAAGAAATGCTTGCGGATATAGGCACCATCCTTGGATTTGAACGTCTGGTAATCTCCGTCAACAGTTTCATCCATCAACTGCTTCAGGCGCCCGGTATGGTCATTCTCCAGCAGGTCGTCCCAGCCTTTGCCCCACAAAAGCTTGATCACGTTCCAGCCCGCACCGCGAAAGTCGCCCTCCAACTCCTGAACGATCTTGCCGTTGCCGCGCACAGGTCCATCAAGGCGTTGCAGGTTGCAGTTCACCACAAAGATCAGGTTATCCAGACCCTCACGGGCCGCCAGATCAATCGCGCCACGCGATTCCGGCTCGTCCATCTCTCCGTCACCAAGAAAGGCCCACACCTTGCGGTCGCCCATGTCGATATGGCCCCGGTTGTGCATGTATTTCATGAACCGCGCCTGATAAATTGCCATCAGCGGGCCAAGGCCCATGGAGACGGTAGGGAACTGCCAATAATCCGGCATCAACCATGGGTGCGGATAGGACGACAGACCGCTGCCGCCGACCTCGGATCGAAAGTTCTCCATCTGCTCGGCAGTCAGGCGCCCCTCCATGAACGATCTTGCATAAATGCCGGGGATCACGTGACCCTGAAAAAATACCAGATCCCCGCCATGGATCGCAGATTTTGACCGCCAGAAGTGGTTGAGGCCGATATCATACATCACAGCAGACGAGGCAAAAGACGCGATATGTCCGCCATATTCGCTGCTGACCTTGTTCCGGCGCACCACAGTGGCCATCGCGTTCCAGCGGTTGATGGTACGGATGCGCCATTCCATTTCCATGTCACCGGGAATTTCCAGCTCATCATCCGCCGGGATCGTGTTTTGATAGGGCGTAGTCGCGGAAAATGGCAAGGTTGCGCCGGCCGCACGGGCCTGCTGGACCGCCTTGTCCAGCAGGTAATGCGCGCGATTGGCACCGTCTTTTTCGATCACATCTGAAATGGCTTCCTGCCATTCCTGCGATTCAATCGGGTCGATATCAGTGTGGTCTTTCATAAAAGAACCCTTTCCCGCCGCATGTTCAGGCGTAGTATTTTTTCTTGGACATCTTGCCGATGCCCGGATTCATTGAATTGGTCGGGTCAACAGATTTGTAGAAATCCGCGAGGTCCGGCTTGGCCTTGTAAAGGTGGCCGACGTTATGTTCGGCGGGGTATTCCGCACCGCGTTTTTCCAAAAGCGCCAGCATTTCGGCCTTGAGCGCTTTGACGTCCACGCCTTTGCGGACGATGTAATCCTGATGCAGAACGTGGCACATGAAATGCCCGTAATACAGCCGGTGCAGGATTTGGTCGTTGATCCGGGGCGGCAGGGTCTCCAGCCAATCGCGCTCATTACGTTTTAGCGCGATGTCGAGCGCGAGGATGTCTTCCACCTCAGCGGTATGGACATTCTGATAGCGGATCGCGGCACCGGCGGCGGCAAAACGGTGCAGCCCCGCGATTTTCCCTTCGCGTGGGGTGCAGGCGAAATAATCGGCCTCACTGTCCGCAAAGGCTTGGTCCAGATACGCTTGCGTCTCTGCGATGCCGCCATCGCGCGCCTTAAGGATCAGATGGTGCTCGAAACGTGCGCGGTACTCGACCATTCGCTTGGGCAGGATCTTGGGCCAGAGCTTGCTGAGCGTTTGCATGAACTTATCTGTAAACCCGCGCAGGAACGGTACTTTGTTCAGCCGCGCATCAACTGCGCCCTTCAGCGCAAAGAACATGGGCAGTTTGTCTGTGCCCAGCTTGTCGATCATCACCATCGTGTCTTTGCCGTATTTGGTGGTGATGTCGAACACCTCGCGGTGCATATATTCCGCGCTAACGGGCAGCGTTTCGAAATTTGCCAACATATGGCGGCGTAGGTCGGTCAGATCATCAGGATCGTTGGTCCCGATATAAAACACCTGTTCCGCGTCATTCTTGGCGTAGGTGTCCAGACGCACGGCAAACACCGCCAGTTTGCCCGCGCACCCCGCACTTTCGTGCAGGCACCGCTTGTCAGCGTTGAACCGTGCAGGCGTCTCGGCCTCTACATCACGCACGATACGGGCGTATTCAGTGTCTGAGGCTTTTTTGTTAGTCTCTTCCAGATCGGCATCGGTGAAAGTGCCATTCTGAACGCGGGTCAGGATTGCTTCTGGATCATCGCCCAGCAACAGACCCAGATGGTTGACGAGGCTCAACCGTCCTTCTGCATCAATCTGCGCAAACAACGACAACTCGGTATAGCTGGGCCCGCGTTCAATCAGCGAACCGCCTGAATTGTTGCACACGCCACCGACCACAGAGGCCCCGATGCACGACGACCCGATCACCGAATGCGGCTGACGACCCAGCGGGGCCAGCAGCTTTTCCAGCGCGAACAAGGTGGATCCGGGCAAGGCCAGCACCTGTGTGCCGCCCTTAAGCAGATGCAGCGCATCCATACGGCGGGTGTTGATCAGCACCACATCGCGATCATAGCTGCCGTTAGGTGTCGACCCTTCGGTCAGTCCGGTGTTCGCGGCTTGCATGATCACGATCTTGTCCGCTTTCACACAGGCCTGCAGCACCTTCCACTGTTCCACCAGCGATCCGGGTTGCACGACACACAGCGCATCGCCCACCCCCGAACGGAACCCCTTGCGGAACCTCTCGGTCTTTTTGTCGCCCACCAGCAGATGCCGGTTTCCGACGATATCGCGCAGGGTGGTCAGGAGGTCTTGATCGTTCATGGTCTTACTCCTTTTCAACGGTTGAACTTAGTAAGCGACTGACGGCAGCCAAGTGGCCAAAGCGGGCCAGAGGAACACCAGCGCCAGACCGGTCAACTGCAACAACACGAACGGAACAACGCCGCGGTAGATGTGCATCAACGTGATTTCCTTGGGTGCCACACCCTTGAGGTAAAAGAGTGCAAAACCAACAGGCGGCGTTAGGAACGAGGTCTGCAAAGTCACCGCCACAAGGATCACGAACCAAACCAGCGATGGCTCATCAATGACGCCGAAACCGGGGATATCCATGCCTAGCCCGTTCACGATGGGCCGCATCAAAGGCAGCACGATCAACGTAATCTCGATCCAGTCCAGCACGAAACCCAACAGGAACACGATAAAGAGGATGAACAGGATTGTGCCTGTCGGGCCAAAGCCAGTGGAGGCAATCATATGTTCGATCAATTCGTCGCCGCCCAATTCCCGCAGGACATAAGAAAAGACAGTCGCGCCAAGGAAGATGGCAAAGATATAGGCGGTGGTGTTGAAGGTCGAGACCAACACATTCACCAGTTTCCCGAGGGTCAGTTTGCGGTAGCCAAGTGCAAGCAAGGTCGCACCCAATGCCCCGATGCCGGAGGCCTCTGTCGGTGTCGCCAAACCCGCAAAGATGGAGCCGAGCACCGCAAGGATCAGACCAAGTGTGGGGATAACTGCAATCATCACCGCCTTGACGGCCTCCCAATCGGGGGCCTTTGCCCCTTCGGGGACGGGTGCGACATCAGGTTTGATCAGGGCGACCGCAAAGATGTAAATCAAGTACAGAAACCCGATGATCACGCCCGGAAATACGGCGGCCATGAACAGATCACCGACAGACAGCGCCATCTGGTCGGCCATAATCACCAACATGATAGAGGGCGGGATCAGGATGCCCAATGTGCCGGATGCCGCAACCACGCCAGACGCCAATGTGCGCGCATACTTCTGTTCCATCATGGAAGGCAGCGACAACACGCCCAGCAGCACGACCGACGCGCCGATGATGCCGGTTGATGCGGCCAGAATGATGCCGATCATGGTCACTGTAATCGCCAGCCCGCCGCGCGTTTTGCCAAATAGCCGCTGCATCGCGGTCATCAGTTTTTCGGCCACACCGCTTTCGTCCAGCATCAGACCCATAAAGATGAACATCGGCAAAGCAACCAGAACCGCGTTCGACATGGTGGCGTAAATGCGGTTTACCACTGCGCCAAGTGTCAGATAATCGAGGCCCGTGAAAGTCGCCTCAAGACCGGTCCAAAGCATCAGATCGTTGTCGAACAAATACGCCAGACCGCAGTATGCAACACCCACACCCGCCAGCGTCCACGCCACAGGATAGCCGGTGAACAACAGCGCGATAAAGGTCATGAACATCGCGATGACCAGCTTTTCCTCGGTCGTTTCGACCAGAAACGTCAGCGCAAAGGCCGCGACCGCAAAACACAGCATTGCCGTTGCGATCAGGCGCAGGCCCTTGCCGACACGCTCGTGTTCATAATTGGCATAAAGGGCATGCACGTCGTGGATCAGCCGGGCCAATGCGCCCATCGCCAGCAAGATGAAAGATATCGGAATGACGGATTTTAGAATGTAGCGCGCGGGCAGACCTGTCGGGCTGGAGGACCCTTCGCGCACACGCAGGCTCTCGTAGAAATAATCATACCCCTGATCGATCATCAGATAGATGAACGGGGTCAGCAACGTCAGGATGCCCAGCACCTCGATGATGCGCTGGGCGCGGCGCGACAGTTGCATGTGCAGCAGGTCGACGCGGACATGGCTGTCTGTCACCAGCGCATAGGAAATGCCGACCATCGTGACGAGCCCGTAGAAATGCCACTGCAACTCGTCCAGCTTTGGATAGTTCTGGTTCAACAAATACCGGAACAATACCTGCGCCACGATGGCACCAATCAAAAATACGTTGGTCCACATGACAATATGGCCAATGAACTTGACCGTTTTGTCCAGCCCGACAGCAACGGCTTGGGTGTCCGTTTCCGGGTGTTCCAAAATGCCTTCGTAGACTTCAATTGGATCGACGGTGCTCTTGTCTTGGTTAACCATGGTCCCCTCCCGGTGCCTGCCACGCCTTGCGTGCCTGCTTGGAATATTCTGAATGTGAATGTTGAAAAGTGGGCCGGGCGGCAGCGCATTGCTGCCACCCGATCAGACGCTAGCTTACTTGCGCGGCAAGAAGGCGTTCTCTTTCCACAGCTTATAGCCGTCGCGGAATTCGGTCATGTCGGCATAGACCTTCGCAAAGAAGGGGTCGCCTGCAGCTTCTTCGGCTGCGACTTCTTCCCATGTCTCCTTGAACACCGCCAACATTTCGGGCGACCATTGTTTCATGATCACGCCGTGTTTTTCGACGTTCTCTTTCAGCGCGGCATGCTGGATCGCTTCGCCTTCGGCCAGACTGTCGGTCATGGACGACCGGCAGGCGTTCTCGATGATTGCCTTGTGCTGCTCAGAGGCTTCATTCCAAACGTCTTTGTTGATCATCAGTTCAAAGATTGTCGCCTGTTGATGCCAGCCGGGGAAATAATTGTATTTAACCAGCTTGTGAAAGCCCAAGCGCGCGTCGATGGCAGGCATGGAGAATTCAGTCGCGTCAATCGCGCCGTTTTCCAGAGCGGGGAAAATATCACCGCCGGGCAGCAAGGATGTGGCAACGCCCAGCTTTTGCATCACTTTTCCGCCCAGGCCAAAAAAGCGCATTTTCAAGCCCTTGAGGTCCTCGGGCGTGTTGATTTCCTTGGAAAACCAACCTGATGTCTCTGGCGCGATGATGGCGCAAGGCAAGACATGAATGTTGAAACCGGCCTGATCATACATCTCTTGGTACAGCTTTAGGCCATTGCCATAGTAGATCCATGCCATGTATTCGCCCGCCTCAGGTCCGAAAGGCACGGCAGAAAACAAAGGAGCCGCCGGTATTTTACCAGCCCAGTAACCGGCAGTGGTGTAGCCCGAATTGATCTTGCCTGATGACACCGCATCAAGAATTTCAAAAGGCGGCACCAGCTTGTCAGGTTCGTAGATTTTCATCTTGATCGTATTGCCCGACATCAACCCCAGCTGTTCTGCAACACGCGGAATTGGCGTGCCCAGACCCGGCAATGCGGTCGAAAACGCAATCGGCGTTTTGAGCAGGATCTTGTCAGCGGCCAACGTGGCCGTGGCCGACATCAGGGTCGCCGCTAGGGCAAGGCTGGTTACGATGGTTTTCATGTTGGTCTCCTCCATTGGCGCAAGGCCGTTATTCAGCGGATGTTCCGAAGGGGTCTTGGTGCGCCATCAGATCCAATCCAATGGAGAGGTTCATAAAGTTTACCACTACGTTACGTCAACTTAATTTTAGACCACTGTATGTGATCTGGAGTTCTGATGCCGAAGTTTTCAGCAGCATTGTGATTAATCTTTAATCAGCGTCTGGTGTCATTATGTCTTATTAAACATATTAAAATCAAAAATTTAGCACTCATGTAGATCAAGAATTCTTAACGGTGCACGGCGAAATCACTTCTGACCAAGGGC
>JAFMHE010000326.1 GCA_017854675.1 Paracoccaceae bacterium
TGGGGTGCGCTGATGCTAGCCCGCGACGGCGACAAGATCGTCAAAGAGCGCGAGCTTAAAGGCGGTGAAGCGTTAACGACAAACAACCGCATGGAGCTGCTGGCCGCCATCAACGCGCTCGAAGCGTTGGACCGGTCCACCGAAATCACGATTGTCACTGACAGCAATTACGTCAAGAACGGCATCACCAGCTGGATCTTTGGCTGGAAGAAAAACGGTTGGAAGAACTCAGCCAAGAAGCCCGTCAAGAACGCGGAACTCTGGCAACGGCTGGATGCCGCGAACGCGCGCCATCAGGTCACGTGGGAATGGGTCAAGGGCCATGCAGGCCACCCCGAGAACGAGCGCGCCGATGCACTGGCCCGCGCAGGCATGGCGCCGTTCAAACCGTGACAGACCGCACATGACCCTTGTGGCCCTTCTTGATTACGCGTCTGTGCTGATCTTTGCGATCACCGGCGCCTTGGTTGCCAGCCGTGCACAGCTTGATCTGGTGGGTTTCGCGTTTATCGCCTGCCTCACGGCGCTTGGCGGCGGCACAATCCGCGATCTGTTGCTGGACCGGAATCCGATTTTCTGGATCGCCAATCCCACATATCTCGCTGTTGCGGCGGGCGCTGCATTGGTGGTGTTTTTCACAGCACATCTGCTGGAAAGCCGCTATAGAACCTTGATCTGGCTCGACAGTTTCGCCCTCGCGGTGGCGGTTGGCGCGGGTGCAGGTGTGGCCATCACCTTGCAGCAATCCCCGACAATCGTGATGCTGATGGGCGTGATCACCGGCTGCATGGGCGGTCTGATGCGCGACGTCGTGGTGGGTCAGGTTCCCTTGGTGCTGAAACAAGGCGAATTGTATGTCACGGCAGCATTTGCCGGCGCGGCTGTTGCAGTGACCTGCCAGCATTACGAATTCGCCACACCGCTTGCCTTGCTGGCAGGCGCGGGCGTGACTTGGGTGCTGCGCGCAGGATCGCTGTTTTTCGGCTGGCATCTGCCGGTTTACAAAAGCACACCACCGAAAGTCTGACAAACTGCCCAGCGCAACCTTGTCCCTTTGCACCTCCTGCCGTTAAAAGGGCCCAAACGCCCAAAGGAGACAGGCACATGACATTCGACCGTTCGATCAAGATTGCGCCGTCCATCCTTGCAGCGGACTTCGCCAACTTCGGTGCGGAATGCGCCGCCGTTGAAGCGCAAGGTGCCGATTGGGTCCATGTCGATGTGATGGACGGCCATTTCGTGCCTAACATCACCTTTGGTCCTGCAACCTGTGCCGCCATCCGCCCCTATATCAAAGGGGTGATGGACGTGCATCTGATGATCTCTCCGGTCGACAGCTACATCGACGCCTTCGCCCATGCCGGTGCCGACGTCATCACCGCCCATATCGAAGCTGGCCCGCACATCCACCGCACCCTCCAAGCGATCCGCGCCACAGGTGCAAAGGCAGGCGTCGCGCTGAACCCCGGCACCCCTGCAGAGAGCATCGTGCATCTGATGGATATGGTTGATCTGGTCTGCGTGATGACCGTGAACCCGGGTTTTGGCGGGCAGAAATTCATTGATATGAGCGGCAAGGTCAAAACTCTGCGCCAGATGATCGGCGATCGTCCTGTGCATATTGAGATTGACGGCGGGGTGGATCCGACCACCGCGCCCATCATTGCCGGTGCAGGTGCGGATGTGCTGGTAGCGGGCAGTGCGGTGTTCAAAGGCGGCTCTGTGCACGACCCCGCGCCTTACGGCGAAAACATCCGCGCTATTCGCGCGGCGGCACAGGGCGTCTATGTCTGATCAAGGACGAAGGCAGTCAAAGGCTGGATATGCGCAACCCTTACCAAAGGGTTAACATATTGATTAAAAAGCAATGTTTCGCATGCGAAACAAATGGACTTTTGCTTTTACTCAAAGTGATCGGCAAAAGCCTCCATCAACTTGTGCTTCAATATCTTGCCTGTAGGTGCCGCAGGCAGGCTGGTGCCCAGAATGATCCGGCTGGGTCGTTTGTACCCGACCAGCCGTTCCTTGACGAAACTGCGTAGGTCTTCAACCTCAAGCGTGTCACCTTCGGCAATCTGGACAAAGGCCAAGACCTGTTCATCCCCGTCCACCATCCGCCCGATGACCGCCGATTGGATAACCTGCGGATGATCGTTCAACGCCGCCTCGACCTCTGGCGGATAGACATTGAACCCGCCGTGAATGATCAACTCTTTTGAACGTCCCAGAATGTGCAAAAGCCCGTGCGCGTCGATCTTGCCCAGATCACCGGTGCGCAGCCAGCCGTCCGCACTAAGCGCCTTTTCGGTCTCGACCGGATTGCGGTAATAGCCTTTCATCACATGCGGACCACGTACCAGAACCTCGCCCTCCCCCGCGCCGTTCCCGCCGGGTGCCATATCGTCAATGCGCACCTCTGTGCCCGGCGTTTTTGGCCCGACCGAAACATCGGTTGACCCCAACGCGTTACTTGTTGCCGACGCCCCCGAGGACGTCTCCGTCATCCCGAACCCGTTTTGCAGCGGCAGCCCGTAAAACTGCTCTGCCTTGCGTTTCCACGCAGGATCAAGCGGCGCGCCGCCTGACGACACGTACCGCAGGCGCGGTGCATTCAGCGTCGCCATCCCCTGTTCCTTGGCGTATTGCATGACCAACGCATGCATCTGCGGCACCGCAGGCAGCACGGTTACCCCGTTCATCACCGCATCAAACAACGCCTGCGCCGAAAACCGCGCGTCTTGCTGCACCTTCACACCGGCATAGCACGCGCCCGTCACAACAGAGACAAGGCCAAAGACATGGGTCAGGGGCAGCACACCATAGATCACATCCGTCGAAACCATCTTGCGCAGGTTCGATGACGCGATCCCACCAAACCGCATGTTGTCATGGGTCAGCATGACGCCTTTGGGATCACCGGTGGTTCCCGTCGTATACAGCAGCACCGCCACATCATGCAGGTCCGGGTCAGGCGCGCTTGGCAAGGGCGTCGCCAGATGCATCACGCCGAACGCGCCCGAGATTTGTTTCGCACCCAGACGGTCCGCATGGGCCACCGCGTCTTTTGAAACTGCCGTGGTCATCACGATTGCCGCAGGCGTTGCGTGATCGACGATCCGCTTCACTTCGCTTTCGGTCTGGCGCGCGTTCACCGGAATGATGACGGCGTCCAG
>JAFMHE010000327.1 GCA_017854675.1 Paracoccaceae bacterium
TGCTCCATGAACCACCGCTCTGCCCCTTCGAGCCATTTTGGGTCGCGTTCACGCAGATTTTCGTGGCTGATCCGTTGCGACCGCGTCAGCATCGAATAGTTCAACTGCACCGGGTCCAGATCAAGATACCGCTCCACGTCCTCGAACCACTCAAGCGAATTGCGCGCTGCCGATTGCAGGCGTAGCACTTCCAGACGGCGGGCGTCCTCATATTTGGTAAATGCCTTTGTGATGTCCTTTTCGGCATGCACGTGATCGGCCAGTGAAATCGCCGATTCCATCGCCAGCTTTGATCCCGAACCGATGGAAAAATGCGCGGTCGCTGCAGCATCGCCCAGCAGCACGACATTCTCGTGATGCCATGTTTCGCACAGAACGCGGGGGAACCTGATCCATGCAGAGCCACGGATATGTTTGGCATTGGTCATCAGCGCATGACCGTCCAAGTGGTCCTTGAACACCTCTTCGCAGATCGCGATGGTTTCCTCTTGGGTCTTTTCACCAAACCCGAAATTATCGAACGTGGTCTGGCTGCATTCCACGATGAAGGTCGCGGTGTCATCGTCAAACTGGTAGGCGTGCACCCACAGCCAGCCCTTGTCGGTCTTCTCGAATATGAAGGTAAAGGCGTCATCAAATTTCTGATGCGTGCCCAGCCAGATGAACTGGCATTTGCGCACGTCGATGTCGGGCTTGAACGTATCCTGAAACTCAAGCCGGGTTTTCGAATTCAACCCGTCACAAGCGACCACCAGATCGTAGTCGGCCTGATAGGCAGAGGCCGATAGCACTTCGGTCTCGAATTCGATTTTGACGCCCAGCTCCAGCGCCCGCGCCTGC
The DNA here is from genome assembly GCA_017854675.1 of Paracoccaceae bacterium. Classification (GTDB taxonomy): domain Bacteria; phylum Pseudomonadota; class Alphaproteobacteria; order Rhodobacterales; family Rhodobacteraceae; genus Sulfitobacter. The sequence continues at coordinate 841 of JAFMHE010000327.1, forward strand.
AAGATCATCAGCAGTTTCTTACGCCCGATGCCGCAAAACCCATGACCCGAACTGATGGTTTTCTGACCTTTATAGATCAAGGCCATGTCGTCCCAATACGCGAAATGCTTGCGGATTTCAGCGGCAGAGACCGGGTCGTTTGCCTCAAGGTTGGAGAGCGTTTCATCAGACAGCACAACACCCCAGCCAAAGGTATCATCGGGCTTGTTACGCTCAAGCACAGTCACCTCGGCGTCCGGGTTGCGCAGCTTGGTGGAAATCCCGAAGTACAGCCCCGCAGGACCACCGCCCAGACAAATCGCTTTCATATCACGCCTCCAAAGATGTCACTTTGGGGGCAGCGTATGGGGATTCCAAAACTGCTTCAAGCAGAAATATTTTAGATATAAACTAACTCGGTAAATTGCTGCTGTCGCCTGCAAAGCTGTTGCTAGGGCTCTAACGGATGCGCAATTCAGTGGTTGCGTCAAAAACCATCGTGCGGCGCGGCTCAAAGGTGATATCGACGATATCGCCTTCGCTGGCACGCTCATCGCCACGCTCTTCTGCAATGATACGTTCGTCCGTGTGGGTGCCAAGGTGCAGGTAACTGACCCCGCCCAGCGCCTCTGACAGCTCCGCGTGCAAAGCGCCCTGCCCGCGCTGGACCTCGATATGTTCGGGGCGAATGCCCAAGATCAAATCCGTCCCTGCGGGCGGCAATGCGACATCCACTTCAACGGTACGGTTCAGCGCGGGCACTGCAATCCCGCGCGCCAATGTGGTGCCCTTGAGGAAATTCATCGCGGGCGAACCGATAAAGCCTGCAACAAATTTATTGTCGGGGTTCCGGTACAGATCCAAGGGTGCGCCGACCTGTTCGATGATGCCCGCACGCAGCACCACGATCTTGTCGGCCAGCGTCATCGCCTCGACCTGATCATGGGTGACGTAGATCATCGTAGCGCCGATTTCCTTGTGCAGACGGGCGATTTCCACCCGCATCTCGACGCGCAATTCGGCGTCAAGGTTCGACAACGGCTCATCAAACAGGAACACCTCTGGCCCGCGCACAATCGCGCGGCCAATGGCGACGCGCTGGCGTTGACCGCCCGACAGGTTGGCGGGCTTGCGTTTGAGATAATCGTCAAGCTTGAGGATATCAGAGGCCGCCTCGACCTTTTTGGCGATCTCGGCCTTAGGCACGCCGTTCATGCGCAGGCCAAAGCCCATATTTTGCTCAACCGTCATATGCGGGTAAAGCGCATAGGTCTGGAACACCATTGCCACGCCACGCTCTGACGGGTCGGCGCGGGTCACGTCACGAGTGCCGATGCTGATTGTGCCTTCAGACGTTTCCTCAAGCCCTGCGATCATCCGCAGCAGTGTGGATTTACCGCAGCCCGAGGGCCCGACAAAGACGCAGAATTCACCGTCTTCAACGTGTAGATCAATGCCGTGGATCACTTGCACGTCACCATAGCGTTTGATCGCGCCCTGCAGTGTTACGCCTGTCATGCTCGGGTTCCTTTAACGGTTGCTCTGGCCCTGAAGGGCAGTTTGGGGTTGGTGGCCGGGAAAGCGCCATGCTTCGACTTCTGCCGCGATGGCGGTCGCGGTGGCATGCAGCGCAGGCGTGAACGTCTCAAGCAAGGCAAAATCCAAATCCTTGGTCGCCCCCGTAATCGAAAGCCCCCCCAAAACGCGCCCGCGCGATGAAAGAACCGGCACGGCAATGCATATGATACCCGGCTCGTGTTCTTCACGGTCATAGGCGTGACCGCGTGTGGCGATATTGTTCAATTCGGCCTCGAGTGCGGCGGCATCCGGGTAGGTATGGGGTGTAAACCGGTGGTAGCTTTGCTGCGTCAGGACACGCTTGCGTTCCAGTTCAGGCAGATAGGCCAGCATCGCTTTGCCAACGCCGGTGCAATAGGCGGGGCCGACTTTGCCCGCTTCGCTGAACATCTCGACCGGTTGGGACGCATTGCGTTTGTCGACATAAAGCACCTGACCGTGATCAAGCTGCGCCAGATGGACGGTCAGGCCGATATCGGCGCTTAACTGGTCCAGATGGGGCCGCGCGATGGGTGCAAGGCTGGATTGGTTCCACGCCGCATGGGCCAGACGCACCAGACGCACGCCGACCGAATAGGTCTGGCTCTCGGGATCGTACTCAAGCAACCGCTGACTGGTGAGGGTCTGCAAGAACCGGTAAAGCGTCGCCTTGGGGAACGGACTGGCCGCGAGCAGCGCGTGAAACCGCACCGGACGGCCGAATGCGGCCACCTGATCCAGAACATCCATTGCTTTTCCGACCGTGCCGTCACCGGACATCGCAGGCTCCTCC
>JAFMHE010000328.1 GCA_017854675.1 Paracoccaceae bacterium
GAGCATCGGTCTCCAAAACCGAGGGTCGTGGGTTCGAGTCCCTCAGCCCCTGCCACTTTTCTCTGCATATGCGAGCTTACTGTGTGCTGAAGGCATGTGAGGCGCGGCTTCAAAGAAGGCCGCTTTCCGTTGTGGAGACGGGCTAACTGTTGCCATACTCCTGCCTCTCAACTGGCGCAAAGGGGCTGTATCCGCAGATGATTACTGCAGGGAACAGACCTTATGACCACACGACCAACAGCCAGATCACCGCAACCAAGCGCTGCACGTGATGGTATTGATGACGGCGCAATGCTGGCCATCCGGTCCGTATTGCATGATCAAAAACCTGACGTGCAAGCGACTGGCGCAGCGGCAGGTCGCGTTGATATTCAAGAACAGGCAAATTTGGCCGAAACCACGACGGGTCGCCCAGGAAAGCGCGGTTCTGTTGAACAATCGCACCCCAAAAACAAACTGATTGAGCGGACTCTGGGCCATAAACACGCCCTGAAAGGCGTTATCCTGGTCGGTGCACTGCTGATTCTCTACACGCGGCCATGGCTGATCATTGGCATGCTTTTCTTGACGGTCTGTTCTTGTGTGGGTCTCTTTGTCGCGTTGGGGTATGACCGGTTCTGGCGACGTGCCGTGGCGTTGGGGCGCTGGTATGCAAAACGCAAACCCGCGCGAGCCGTTGAATTGCACCGCAAGCTGGACGCTTTTGCCATGAAATGGGACGCTATACTGGACCGGTTCCCGGAAGGATCTGTTGACGGTCTGTATCTGCCGGATTTTGGTGAAATTGCCCAAGCTGACACCCGCCATGCCGAGGCGATGGATCGGCGGTTGTCCCGGATGGATGGCGCGCAGGGCTGATGTGATATACCTGCTTGGTCCAAGCAGGCTTGAAACCACAGCAGACAGCGGTTAGATGCTTGAAACCGCAGTAAGGAAATCCGTCATGGCCACCACAAATCCTCTTCAGTTCATTCAGCAAGTTCGGGCCGAGGTTGCCAAAGTTGTTTGGCCGACACGTCGCGAGGTGATGTTGACCACCGTGATGGTTTTCATCCTCGCAGCATTAACTGCAATTTTCTTTGCGATTGTGGATATTTTGATCCGTGGCGGGCTTCAGGTCGTTTTGGATATGTTTGGCTGATCCAAACCGTTCGCGGGCGTTGTTTTGGCTTTTTTACTTGTGATCCGACGACAGCGGAAATCGGTTTTCTTCCCTTGAATCCCAATCAATCACGGGCTATTGCGCAGGTCTAACCTGATACGGCGTGCGGCGATTCGAGCCCGCGCGCCATTTTTTTATCAGGCGCGGTGGATGAAGCGCACGCAACAGATATAAACGTAAGGCGGTCTATCTGGACTGCCACAAAGACAGGACACGAGTTAAAGATGGCAAAGCGTTGGTATTCGGTCAGTGTCCTGTCGAACTTTGAGAAAAAGATCGCCGAGCAGATCCGCACCACAGCGGAAGAGCAGGGGCTGGATACAGACATCGACGAGGTGCTGGTTCCGACCGAGGAAGTGATCGAAGTGCGTCGCGGCAAGAAAGTCACGACCGAGCGTCGCTTTATGCCTGGCTATGTTCTGGTGCACATGGAAATGTCTGACCAAGGCTACCACCTGATCAACTCTATCAACCGCGTTACCGGTTTCTTGGGCCCGCAGGGCCGCCCGATGCCAATGCGCGATGCAGAAGTGCAGGCGATCCTTGGCCGTGTTCAAGAAGGCGAAGATGCGCCACGTACATTGATCCACTTCGAGATCGGTGAGCGGGTCAAGGTTGCAGACGGTCCGTTCGAAGACTTTGACGGTATGATCGAAGAGGTCGACGAGGATGCTCAGCGCTTGAAAGTGTCTGTTTCAATCTTTGGCCGGGAAACGCCGGTCGAACTGGAATTCACTCAGGTTATCAAGCAGACTTGATTGGGGCGGCGGGGTTTTCCCGCCAAGCGCCTTTCGGGGCAGCCGCTAAATCGGCCAGACTTCACGTTGTTTTTCCAGAGGGTAAATGATGCCAATCTCCGGCAATACTGATCTCTGGCAATAACAGGTGAGCACAGCGCAGATGCCGACAGGCGCCCCTTCACAGATGACTGGTTACGCTGCTGCGTGGATCATTGTGCTGGTGTGGTCGTTCTGGCTGATCGTCAGCCGGGTGGCCAATGACAGCGGCCTTACCGTCTATGATCTTGCTGCCATGCGATACGGGCTGGCGTCCATCGTGGCGCTACCGCTGTGTCTTTACTACAAACCTTGGCGCGGCATGCAGTTGAAGCAGATTGCGGTTTTGTCTTTTGTTCTGGGGCCGGTTTACATTCTTATCGTTTTTTCCGGTTTCCTATTCGCGCCTGCCGCACACGGCGGTATCTTTATGAACGGCGTCCTTCCTTTTATCAGCATCCTCTTTGCCGTCGCTCTGTTCGGCGTGATGCCGGGATTGCGGCAAGTGTTGGCGGCTGCGCTGATCCTTGTGTCGGCAGTTGTGCTGGCGTGGGATGGCAGCGCCACGATGATAAAGGGCGCGTGGATCGGTGATCTGTTGTTCGTGATCGGGGCGGTTTTCTTTTCTGTCTATATGATCTTGTCTGAACGTTGGCAGCTTAGGCCGATGCAGATCATATTCTGTGGCACCATCGTAAATGCGGTGATCTATCTACCTGTATACGCCATTTGGTTACCTTCGGGTCTGGCGGATGCGCCGATGGGGCCGCTGTTGCTGCAAGCAGTGTATCAGGGGTTTGTGCCCAATCTGATCGGACTATTGTTCATTGCGCATGCGTCTCGCACCATTGGCAACGGCAGCACCTCTTTCATTCTGGCGGCGGTGCCGGGAGGCGGTGCGCTTTTGGGCGCGCTTATTCTGGGCGAAACGCTTGGCGTTGTCAGCGTCGCGGCACTTGTTATCCTGACCATCGGGCTGTTGTTTTCTGTGCGGCGCAGACGGCCTTTGCCCCCTGTTTGAACGGGCGAAACCGCCGCCACTTGCAATATTGCCGCGCCCCATATATCCCCCGCCAATCACCGTAAGGTGACTCGCAATCGTGGGAGGCGCGCGTGCCGCGGCATGCAGACCAGACCACGCAACAAATAGCCCCAAGGTCGCGACCAAGGGGCGTTGAAAAGGAGAAGGCCAATGGCCAAGAAACTCGTCGGTACGATGAAGTTGCAAGT
>JAFMHE010000329.1 GCA_017854675.1 Paracoccaceae bacterium
GTTCTGATCAAGGTTTTCAATTCACCAGCAAAGACTGACAATCATTTCTCAGCAAACAAAATCTGGTTGCCAGCATCAACAGGCTCGGGAATAGTCATGAAAACGCAGGCGCCGAAAACTTCGTCCACCTTCTCAAACGAGATCAGATCAAACGGCTGACGCCCACCAAACACGACGCAGAAAGTCGGGACGTGTTTGACCACATCAAGATGTTTTACCAACTGATCGGCAAGCACACCAACAATGGAATGATGTAACCGGTTGACTATGACTCTTAACAAACAAGAAAGAGAAAAAGAGCGAGGCGGGCGTATAGAAACGACAGGCACCTCAGACAAGGTTGCAGCGCACACAAACAGATTACACGCCGAATTCTGACGTTGCTGTGGGTATTTATTATTATGGTCGTTTATATATTACATAATACTGATTATACGTATTCTGTCTGTACGCGCAAAGTTAGAATGTCCCACATCTGCAAAGTAGAAATGGCACACTTCCCTGTTGAAGCAGGATTGGAGTGTGGCTGTGGGACTGGTGATTATGAGCGAACGCGAGCTGAACGGCATTGAAGTGTTGAGCCACGTGACACAAGGTCGGATGACGGCTGTGACAGCGGCCGACGTCTTGGGACTGAGCCGACGACAAGTGCATCGATTGCTGAAGGACTTCCAGACTGATGGTCCCGCTGCGACCCGCCACAAAGCGCGCGGTCGCAAATCGAACAACCGGATTGATCCTGCGGTGCGTGAGTTTGCGGTGACGCTTGTGCGCGAGAACTACATCGACTTTGGGCCCACATTTGCGGCTGAGAAGTTGGCAGAAGATCATGACCTGAAGGTCTCGCGAGAGACGCTGCGCAAGTGGATGCAGGACGCCGGGATCTGGCTGAGCCGCAAGCAACGTCGCACATTTCATCAGCCGCGTTTACGCAGAGAGTGTCTGGGCGAACTCATCCAGATCGACGGGTCTGATCACCATTGGTTCGAGGATCGCGGCCCGCGATGCACCCTGCTTGTCTTCATTGATGATGCGACCAGTACGTTGATGCAGCTGCGTTTTGTCACGTCTGAGAGCACGTTCAGCTACTTTGAAGCGCTGGATCTGTATCTGGCGGCGCATGGTCGGCCTGTCGCGTTTTATTCCGACAAGCACACAGTGTTCCGCGTCGCAAGACAAGCCGCGAAGTCTGGCCATGGCATGACGCAGTTTGGTCGGGCGTTGAATGCGCTAAACATCGAGATTCTTTGCGCAAACAGCTCTCAGGCCAAAGGCCGTGTCGAACGCGCCAATCGCACACTACAGGACCGTTTGGTCAAAGAACTCAGGCTTGCAGGCGTCTCGGATATGGACGCCGCTAATGCGTTCCTGCCTGCCTTCACGGACAACTATAACGCCAAGTTTGCAAAGGTTCCGCGCCGCGCTGACAACCTGCACAGGCCGATGAACATTGAGCCGGATCGACTGCGAGACGTGTTCGCGCTCCAAGACGAACGGCTTGTTGGGGCGCAACTTGCGTTCTCTTACGAACGCCAACGGATCATCCTGGCCGAGAATGAGATCACGCGCGGGCTGCCGGGCAAGTACGTCGACACCTATGCTTTCCCAGACGGGCGATTTGAGGTCCGCTGGAAGGGTGCCTCCATACCCTACTCGATCTTCGACAAGGATCAGCGCGTGACCCACGCGGCCATCACCGAGAACAAACATCTCAGTGGGGTTCTGGAACACATTAAATCCGAGCAGGACAAAGCAGCCCCAAAAAAACGCCGGGCCGGCAAGCAAGCGACGCGCTATCAGCCAACCGGTAAACGCAACAATGGCTGGAATTCAAAGTTGGCCAAACGTGCGAAGGAGAAGGCCGAGACGCCTGCATCACACGCAGCAGAATAATCACGCCCGCATGGCTGGTCCGGGCTGCGATGTGTGAGGTCTCCGCCCTGCCCAGCCATGCTAAAACACCGCCAAGTGGGACATTTCTACTTTGCGGAACGACGGACATTTCAACTTGGTTGCAACACTGTCTAAATACCCTCAAAGGCCCTTTGTTTGCTGAAAAGTGCAAAACACCAACACAAATCGAAATTGTTCGAGATCTGTCGCTTTCTTCAAACCCCAATCATCCTTATTAACCCGTCGCGTGCACCTGCATCTGCCGCATCTGCCAGTATCTGGGCCTTTAAACCGTCCTGTCCTGTTGGCGTGACCGCTTTACCGGCCTCCAATGCTGTCACGAAATGAACCATCTCGGCCCGATATGCGGCTGCGTAGCGCTCGAGGAAAAAAGGCTGTGTTGGTGCTTTGCACATCCCTGCAGCGTTCGACAACTCGACCGTTGTTTCCAGCATGTTGTCCGCTCGCAGCATTCCCAGGCTGCCGTGCACTTCGATGCGTTGATCATACCCATAGGTCGCGCGGCGCGAGTTCGAGATTTGGCACAATTTCCCGCTCGCGGTTTTCAGCGTCACAACTGCCGTGTCGAAATCACCCGCCTCGCCTATCTCTGGATCGACCAGACAGGACGCGGCTGCCGTCAATGAAATCGGCTCTTCACCCAGTAAAAAGCGCGCCATATCTAGGTCATGGATCATCATGTCGCGGAAAATCCCGCCGGATGTTTTCACATAACCGATTGGCGGCGGTGACGGATCACGTGACAAGATGGTAACAAGTTCAACGTCACCAATAACTTGTGCTTCTATTTGAGCTTTCAGATGGGCAAAGTTGGGGTCAAAGCGACGGTTGAACGCCGTCATAAACGGCACGCCCGCTTTTTCGACAACAGCGAGGCAATCATGTATCCGCGCAACGGATAGATCGATCGGTTTCTCGCAAAAAATGGCCTTGCCAGCCGCTGCCGCCGCGTGGATCAGATCGTAGTGTGTCGTTGTTGGCGTGCCGATTATGACCGCATCGATGCCAGGATCATTGATCAACGCGGCCGTATCCATCACCCGCGCACCCAACGTTGCAGCCAAGCTTGCGGCAGCGGCCGGCATCGCGTCAGCAACAGCCACTGCCCGTGCGTTGTTCATACCACGCAAAGTCGCGCCATGGACTTGACCGATCCGGCCGCAGCCCAGAATTCCGATGTTAATCAATGTCTTGTCCTTTCAAATTACGCAAGACGACGCGTGCTGCCGCCATGACGGGATCGTGGGTTTCTTT
>JAFMHE010000330.1 GCA_017854675.1 Paracoccaceae bacterium
AGGTCAGCATTACTAACTTATTTAACATAACAGTTCTTATGCGATTTTTATCAGGTGGTAAAATTTCCTGTCGGAATCCCCAAATAGGGGTCGACTCCGGCTCGGTGCAGAATAGGGCGGTAAGGCTTTAAGCGTTCATTCGTCGCCACCGATACTCGCCGGTGAGGATAATATGTGCCCAGCCGAGGGGTGAGATGTGTGCGAGAAGATATGCTGGCGTATCCAACCCTGCTTTTCTCCGCTGCGCGACGGCGACACCAAGCCGTTTTGTATTCCAAAAGATAATGATGGCGGTGAGCAGGTTCAGCCCTGCAATGCGGAAGTGCTGGCCTTCCGTGTTGCGGTCTCTGATTTCACCCTGCCGCCCAATCCGTAGGGCACTTTTCAGAGCATGGTGCGCTTCACCTTTATTTAGTCCAATGTTGGCACGGCGCTGCATATCCGTGTCGAGCGCCCATTCGATGATGAAGAGTGTTCGCTCGACACGTCCGATTTCGCGAAGGGCAACGGCTAGGTCATGTTGCCTCGGCCGGGCCGCCAGTGTCTTCAGGAGCTGACTGGGCTGCATCCTGCCGGAAAGCATTGTCGCAATGCAGCGGAGCACATCTGGCCAGTTAGCGATGATGGTGTTTTCCCGGATTTTGTCGCCCACCAAGTCCCTCAGTTCAGCCGGAACACTTCGGCGATCAAAGACATGCAGCCGTTTTGACGGCAAATCCCTGATGCGCGGAATGAACCGGTATCCAAGCAGTGATGTGGCCGCGAACACAAGATCGGTGAAGCCCCCGGTATCAGCATATTGTTCTTTGATCCGCTTGCCGGTCGGGTTCATCAGCAACCCATCGAGTATATATGGTGCCTCGTTCACCGTTGCTGGGATGACCTGCGTGGCAAAGGGTGCGTATTGATCGGACACATGGGTATAGGCTTTCAGGCCGGGTTCATTGCCGTATTTCGCATTGATCAGGTTCATCGCCTCGCCCTGGCGCGTGGTGGGAAAGAATTGCCCGTCACTGGAAGCAGTTTCACCGGCACCCCAGTGCTTTGCCATTGGTAACTGTGCTTGCGCTTCGAGCACGGTGGCCAACGCCCGATTGATGGCCTCGCTTTCTACATGCCAGTTCGAAAGTCGCGCCAGTTGGGTGAAACTATGTGTGCTGCTAGCCCCAGCCATCTTGCTCAACCCGAGATTCAGGCCTTCTGCCAGAACGACGTTCAGCAATCCGAGCCTGTCTTTGCACGGTGCCCCGGTGCGCAGATGGGTAAAGGCGTCGGTGAACTCGGTATCGTTGTCCACATCCATAAGGATGTCCGTGATCCGCACCTCTGGCAGGCGGCGATAAAGATCAAGGATGAGGCTGTCGGCCTCCGCGGGTACATCAGCTTCGAGCCGGTCGACACGTAATCGGCCATCCTCGATGACACTGCCAGGCAGAGTTCCATTTTTGACCGCCATGACAAGCCTGTGCAGCCCGTCTTCCAACCGTTGTTTTCGATCAGCGATCCAGACTTCCGGCTCCAATGGCATCGACAGCCCCATAGTCTGAGCGGCCTCGACCGGAACCAGGGCCTGTTTCAGGTCGCTGTAGCGGCGTGAGTGAGCAAGCCAGATATCCCTGGATCTGAAGGCCTCGCGCAGATGGAACAGAACTGCGACGACCCATAGCCGGTCCCTGTTGTTTTCCGGATTCCGCAAGTGGCCTCGCCATTTTGACTGCGGTTTGAGAAATGGCGCAGACCGGCTTGGAATATCATGCTTGTCGCGGATCACATCTGCCGCTGCGAGCAAGGGTTCGGCCACGCTGGCGCCGGCGATATCCAATGCTGCCAGCATTCGCGGGGCATAGAGCTTGAAGCGATGATAGCCCTTCTCGACATAGGCCAGCGCATCCGCCTTAACGGTTTTCCCAAGCGTTCCGGCATTCGCGACGAGGTTTTCCAGCATGCCCCACCCACAGGACGCATCCACTGCACTGGCGATAGCCGCGTCATCGCCTTTTGCCAGCAGCAATGTCGTGCCCAAGGTCTCGAACCCCGCTAAAGTCGCTGCGATCTCTGATTGCGCCTCTGCAACACGGGCACCGCAAATCCTCTTTGCCTCTCGCCAGATCGACCCCACGATCCGGTCATGCGTCTCGACCACAGTGTCTGCGATGGCAGCAGACCACTCCACGATGCAGGTGGCAAGGATGGCCAGACGACGATCACTCGTGATGTCCCGCAGCCCATCCGTGAAATATCGTTCGCCTTGGCGGCGTAACTGCATGACCCGGTGCGCCGGAATACCGTCCAAGATTGCTGGCGGTAACGCGATCCGTTGCAAAAATTCCAAACGGTCGAGCTGGCGGTTGAGATCGGCAGAGTTTTTACCCACCTCGAACTGTCGCAACCAGATGAACCGGCTGACCCGCCCATCCACCTCTTCGGTCAACAGATTGTCGAGTTGGGTACGCATTTTCGCATCGAGACGAGCGGCAATGCTGGCCTCAATTCTACGTTCAGCGGCGACCAACGCATCAGCGCAGTGGCGTTCGATGACCGAAGTTCCCGGCAGAATGATCTGCTGTCTGCGGCATTCTTCTACGAAGCCACGCAACAGAGCCTGACTGGATTGCGCCGCTTCAGCATTTCCGTCCAGCCAGCGCCGCATTTTCTTGGCGCGCTTGCCCGAAAACATCTTGTAGCCGTATATCTTTCGCAGAGCATCCAAATGTTCCCGGCGAGTCTTTTCCCGCGCGGCATATGGCAAGAGGTCATCTGGTTTTAATCCGAGTTGTGCGGCCACAAAGCGGGAAACAGGTTCAGGGATGACTTCACCAGCTTTCAGCAAGCGACCCGGATACCGAAAGGCACAAAGCTGAAGCGCAAAGCCGATCTGGTTGTCAGATCGCCGTCGAGTGCGGATGTGCTCGATATCTTCATCATCCAAGGTGTAGTGCTTCAACAGCGAAGCTTCATCGGTGGGAAGATCAAAAAGCGCTGCGCGCTGTCGCGCGGTCAGAACCGCTCGGTGTGCCATCGGATTGTTCTTTCTATATGGGATGGAGTCTTATGAAGTAGACATAGTGAGACCATCCGCTTGTCATGTCTTTTTCAATGTCTCAATATGACAGTCGCAAGACCTCTTAATTTATTCGA
>JAFMHE010000093.1 GCA_017854675.1 Paracoccaceae bacterium
CGCTTGAAGAAGGCGTTCTGCGCGAGCAGGTTACGTCCGACACAGCCACCGGTGGTGGCCAGTACGACATCATCAACATCGGCATGCAAGAAGCACCCATCTGGGGCGCGGCAGGCTGGATCGAGCCGCTGGAATTTGGCGCAGAGTATGATGTTGACGATATGCTGCCCGCCATGCGCAACGGTTTGTCGCACGACGGCACGCTTTATGCGGCACCATTCTATGGTGAATCCTCCATGGTTATGTACCGCAAGGATTTGACCGATGCAGCAGGCGTGACAATCGCTGACAACGACAGCTGGGACAACATCAAGGCGGCTGCCGCTGCGATGCACAACCCGGATGCGGGCGTTTACGGCGCGTGTTTGCGCGGCAAGCCGGGCTGGGGCGACAACATGGCGTTCGTCACGACCATGGTAAACTCTTTCGGTGGTGCATGGTTTGACGCGGACATGCGTCCCGCACTTGATACGGACGAATGGAAATCCGCGATCAACTTCTATGTGGACCTGCTGGGCACCTACGGCCCTCCCGGCTCTGAAGGTAACTCCTTCAACGAGATCCTCGCGCTTTATAACGAAGGCAAGTGCGGCATGTGGATCGACGCCACAATCGCGGCATCCTTCCTGACCGTTGACGGCGTTGCATATGCTCAGTCGCCAAACGCCGGTAACGCGGTTGGTGCGAACTGGCTTTGGGCGTGGGCGATGGCTGTGCCAACAGGCACAGACAACACAGATGAAGCAAAAGCATTCATCGAGTGGGCAACATCCAAAGCGTACATCCAGGCAGTCGGCAACCACCCGGACTTTGGCTGGGGTTCTGTGCCAACAGGCACACGTGCGTCCACTTATGAAATCCCTGAGTTCCAGGCCGTTGCAAAGTTCGCAGCAGCCGAGAAAGCAGCGATCGACTCTGCGGCACCAGAAGCCACAGACATCAAACCATACGTTGGTGTTCAGTTCGCGGCGATCCCTGAGTTCCCAGAAGTCGGTACAGCCGTTGCACAAGAAATCGCAGCAGCCTTGTCCGGTGCGAAATCAGTCGACGACGCGCTTGCCGCAGCACAATCCGCAGCAGACGCAATCATGTCCGAAGCGGGCTACTACTAACTGCTTTGCTTGAACGACCTTCGGGCCCGGTGATGTATCACCGGGCCTGTTTTCCCGGATATTTTGTTTCATTCGGCTTGAATCTGGCGCATTAAGAGTGCCGTTCGCTTGATGAACACCCGCCTGATTGCCAATCTTACGTAACTTCTGTTTTGGAAGGGGACCCGAGCTATGTCCGATAGAACGCTACCGCGCATCCTGCAAACACCCGCTGTTGTGCTTTTGCTGATCTGGATGCTGGTGCCTCTCAGCATGACGCTGTATTTCTCCTTTATCCGTTACGTGCTGAACAGCTCAATCCGGCCTGAATGGATGACCCCGTCTTTGAGCAACTGGCGCGGTTTGGGCAACTACCAATACGTCCTGAACGCCAAGGATTTCTGGTTCGCGATCCAGAACTCTGTCTTTATCGTCAGCAGTATTCTGATCCTCACCGTCGTTCTGGGCCTTGGCATTGCGGTTCTGATCAACCGGAATTTTCCCGGTCGGGGCATCGTGCGGGTTTTGCTGATCTCGCCGTTTTTTGTGATGCCTGCAGTGAACGCGGTGTTGTGGATCAACATGATCCTTGATCCGGTGCTGGGCTTGCAAGGGATCGCAGTGGGCGGCCTGAACAACCTGATCGACGGGTTGCGTGATTTCCCGGTGCTGGGCTGGTTCTTTGACCTGTGGCCAAAGCTGGAACCGATTTCGTTCCGTGCGACGCAGACCTCGGCCTATGCGGTGATCATGATGGTCGCGTGGCAATGGACACCCTTCGCGGTGCTGATCTTTATGACCTCGCTTCAGTCAGAGGACGAGAGCCAGAGAGAGGCGGCGACACTGGACGGCGCAAGCCCTTGGTCGCAGTTCATTAACCTGACGGTGCCGCATCTGGCGCGCCCGATTGCGATTGTGGTGATGATCCAGTCGATCTTTCACCTTTCGCTTTATGCAGAGATCGAGATCGTCAGCCGGGGCAACGGCAACAAAAACCTGCCGTATCTGATCGGTGAATTCACCTCCAACAACATCGGTGCGGCCAGCGCCACGGGCATCTTCGCAGTCATACTTGCGAACATCATCGCGATCTTCTTGCTGCGCATGGTCGGCAAAAGCTTGATGGACTAAGGGGAAAAGACAATGGCAACGGTTTCACAAAACTCAAAACTCGGAAATATCCTTTGGCCCACCCTCGCATGGGGCATCGCGTTGATCTTTTTCTTCCCGATTTTCTGGCTGGTCTTCACCAGCTTCAAAACCGACGCGGACGCCGTAAAGCCAGAGTTTCTGTTCTTTTTCACCCCTACGTTGGAAAACTACACCAACATGACCGAAAACTACGACTACTGGCGCTTTGCCACCAATTCGGTCATCACCTCGACCTTTGCGACGATCTTTGCGTTGTTTGTTGGCGTGCCTGCGGCCTACGCCATGGCGTTCAACCCCAGCCGCCACACCAAAGACATCCTGATGTGGATGCTGTCGACCAAGATGTTGCCAGCCGCCGCCGTGCTGTACCCAATGACGTTCCTGACCAAGAACTTCCTCGGAATTTTCGATACGCATTTTCTGGTGATCCTGGTCCTTTGCCTGATCAACCTGCCCATCGTGATCTGGATGCTGTTCACCTATTTCAAAGAAATCCCCAAAGAGATCATCGAGGCCAGCAAGATGGACGGCGTCACCACATGGGGCGAGATCAAGGATATCCTGATCCCGCTCGCGTGGGGCGGGATTGCGTCCACAGCGCTGCTGACCTTTATCTTTTGCTGGAACGAGGCCTACTGGACTGTGCGCCTGACCACGATTGATGCGGCCACCCTGTCCAAGCTGATCGAAGGCAACCGCGCCCCCGAAGGTCTGTTCTTTGGCCGGTTGTCTGCTGTGTCCACAGCGGCGATTGCGCCCATCGTTATCCTTGGATGGTTCTGCCAGAAACAGTTGGTGCAGGGCCTCACGTTCGGAGCGGTGAAATGACGTTGAACGCTGCACCCACAGACCTGACCGGCAAAGTCGCCTTTGTCACAGGTGCCGTTGGTGGCATCGGGGCCAGCGCTGTCGCGCATTTTGCAGCACTGGGTGCGAAGGTCTATGCCACCGATATTGCAGACAGTTTCGACGGTTCCGCGACCTACCGAGCCTTTAATCTGCTGGATGACAAGGGTCTGAACGCCTGCCGCGACTGGATTGGCGAAGTGAAACCCGACATCTTCTTCAACAATGCCGCGATATTTGACATGGGCACGGTTCTTGAGGCTGATCTGGCGCAATATGACCGCCTTTTCGGCGTCAATGTGCGCGCCTTCTATGCCGTGATGCAGGCCGCCGCACAATCAATGGTCGCGCATGGACAGCACGGTTCAATCATCAATATGGCGTCCCAAGCGGGGCACCGCGGCGAGGCGCTGGTGGCCCACTACTGTGCGACCAAAGCAGCGGTCATCAGCTATACGCAGTCTGCCGCGCTCGCGCTCGCACCGCACAAGATCCGCGTCAATGCGATCAGTCCGGGCGTCATCGACACCCCGATGTGGAAAGACGTCGATGCGCTCTTTGCCAAGTTTGAAAACAAACCGCTGGGCCAGAAAAAGCGCGAAGTAGGCGAGGTCGTTCCATTAGGATACATGGGGGCCCCCGACGATGTGGCCCGCGCGGCGGTATTTCTGGCCTCGGATCAATCCGCCTATATGACCGCCCAGACCCTCGGGGTCGATGGCGGCAACGTCCTTAGGTAGCCAGATGTCTATTATCAAACCCGAAATCGAAATGGTCGACCGCAGCACAAGGTCAATCCGCTATCTGCAACACGGGTGGCCCACGGACCTGTGCCGCTGGCATGCGCATGAAGAATACGAACTGCACCTGATCGTTGCAACGCGCGGCAAGGCCTTTGTCGGGGACCATATCGGCGACTTTACGGCTGGCGATCTGTTCATGACCGGCCCGAACCTGCCGCATAACTGGATCACCGATCAGGTCTGGTCAGAGCCTGTGAACACCCGCGATATGCTGGTTCAGTTCAGCCATGAAAGCGTTGAAAAGCTGGCCGAGGGGTTTCCTGAATTCTCGCAGGTGCTGAAGATGCTGCAACTGGCGCAATCGGGTATTCTGTTTGAAGGGTTCAATCCGACATTCGCGCGTGGCCATATGGAATCCATCCGCGACAACAAGGGCGCGGAACGCATTCTGGCGTTCGTGCGCTTCCTTGTCCGCTTGAATGAACACGCAGAGAAAAAGACCCTGTCGGTGACAAAACTCATCCAGCCTGAGGGTGGCAGCAAACATGCGCGCATCGCCCAGATTGTGGATCACATCACCAAGAATTTCGCAGAAGGTTTCTCGGTCAAGCAAGCAGCCGAAATGGCCATGATGACCGAAATTACCTTTAGCCGGAACTTCCAGACGGTCACGGGGCACGGTTTTGTCGAATTTCTGAACCGCATCCGCATCGGTCAAGCCTGTGCGATGCTTTACGCCTCTGACGATCAGATCATCTCGATTGCGCAGAACACCGGGTTCAACAACCTTGCCAATTTCAACCGGCATTTCCTGAAGGTCAAAGGCATGACCCCATCCGAATACCGCGATACCGCCCGCAAAGACCTTGCGCCGCAAATGGAGATCACAACATGAACGACGCGACCCATGCGGCTGTATCTGCAACAAAATATGACCGTGCAGCCTGTCTGGTGGGGGTTGTGCACCTTGGCTTTGGTGCGTTCCACCGGGCACATCAGGCGGTCTATATGGATGACTATATGGACCGCTCGGGTGATCTGCGTTGGGGCATTGCCGCAGTCAACTTGCGCGGTTCTGAAACGGCCCACTTTGACGCGGCAAAAACAGATACGCAGCGCCATGACGGATATTATCTAAAGTCCTATTCATCGGACGGCGAAGTCGCCCTGCGCCGCGTCCGCGCCCATGTCGCATTTGCGGACTGGAGCGTTGACCCGAAGGGCGCAGAGGCGCTCTTGTCGCAGCCATCCGTTCATCTGGTGACAATCACCGTGACCGAAAGCGGGTATTACACCGACACCAACGGCAATCTGAACACCGCCGATGCGACCATCAGTGCAGAGGTCGCAGGCGGCAAACCAACCAGCGTCTATGGCTATCTGCGTGCAGCCCTTGGGGCGCGCGTGGCCAGCACCGCCGCACCGCTGACCATCGCATGTTGCGACAACATCCGCCAGAACGGCAAGATCTTGCGCCGTAACCTGCTGGCGTATCTGGTGGCGTGCGGCGATCAATCGCTTGCGGACTGGGTCGGGACGAACGTTGCCTTTCCATGTTCGATGGTAGACCGGATTACCCCGCGCAGCCCATCCGATTTGGGACCGGAATTATCCGCATTGGTAGGCTCTGACGTCACATCGCCGGTCATGGCCGAAGATTTCATTCAGTGGGTGCTGCAAGACAGTGCAGCGGCCGCGATGCCCGATCTGGCCCAAGCCGGGGTGACTGTCACCGCCGATGTCGATCCCTACGAAGAGACCAAGATCAGGGTGCTAAATGGCGGCCATACGGCGCTGGCGTATATGGCGGCCCTTGACGGGATTGAGACCTTTGACGCCGCGATGCGCGTCCCGCATCTGAACGCGCATTTTCAGGCTTTTGAAACCAATGAAGTCCTGCCTGCAATCACGATTGATCTGCCGTTTTCCAAAGAAGCATACCTTGCGGACATCGCGCGCCGTTTTGCCAATCGTGCCATTGGTGACACCGTCGCGCGCATCTGCGCGGACGGTATGGCCAAGTTCCCGATCTTCATCCGCCCCACGATCGCGGGCTGCTTGGTCCAAGGGATCATGCCGGTCCATGCGATCCGCAGCATCGCAAGCTGGTATGTCTTTGCCCGCCATGTTGATGCCGGCAAAATCCCGTTTGATTATATTGAGCCAAGCTGGGAGGCGCTTAAGGCGTTGTTGGGCACGGACGCGTTCGTGACCAACCGCCAGCTTTGGGGCGATCTACCTGAAACCTATCCAGAATTTGCCGAAACTCTGCGGCGTGAAATACAAGAATTGGAGCTGAAATGTCCGGTCTAACCCTACGCGACGTCCGCAAACGCTATGGTGATGTGCAGGTCATGCACGGCGTCGATCTTGATATCGAAGACGGTGAATTTGTTGTTTTCGTCGGGCCCTCGGGCTGTGGTAAATCAACGCTGCTGCGCATGATTGCTGGGCTTGAGGAAATCTCGGACGGGACCGTCGCGATTGGCGATCAGGTCGTGAATGATGTCGCCGCGTCCAAACGCGGTGTGGCGATGGTGTTTCAGTCTTATGCGCTTTATCCGCATATGACGGTCTATAAAAATATGGCCTTTGGTCTGAAACAAGCCAAGACGGATCCCAAGGAAATCGACCGCCGCGTGCGGGCGGCTGCTGAAATCCTGCAAATTACCGACTATCTGGAGCGCAGCCCGCGCAACCTGTCTGGCGGCCAGCGCCAGCGCGTTGCGATTGGCCGTGCGATTGTGCGCGACCCGGAGGTGTTTCTGTTCGATGAGCCGCTTTCGAACCTTGATGCAGCTTTGCGCGTCCAGACCCGTCTGGAAATCGCGCGCCTGCACCAGCGCCTAAAGACAACGATGATCTACGTGACCCACGATCAGGTTGAGGCGATGACGCTGGCCGACAAGATCGTCGTGCTGCGGGACGGGCGGATTGAGCAGGTTGGTTCCCCGATTGAACTGTACGAACGGCCCGCGAATGCGTTTGTTGCGCAATTCATCGGCAGCCCCAAGATGAACTTTTTCTCAGCCGCTGATCTGTCGCCAAGCGCTGCCGGGTTATTGGGCCGCGAGGTCGCCGCATCCGAGCAGGTCGGTCTGCGTCCAGAACATCTGATGGTGACGCAAGCGGAGGATTGTGTTGTGCAGGGGCGCTTGGAACTGGTTGAAAACCTTGGTGAATATGCACTTGTGCATCTGGTGTCAGGACAAGGGGTCGAGTTTATCGCAAAGACCGAAAAACCACCTGCCGCCGCAAAGGGAGACACGATCAGTTTCACGATCAAGCCCGAGCTGGCGCATTTCTTTGACACCGACAGCGGTCTGCGCGTGTAGCGTACCAGTTATAAGAGTAGCCCGTTCGAAAGGCCGAGCTGAAAAGGGAAAATGATGATCATTTGTTGTGGCGAAGCTCTGATTGATATGATCCCGGTGGGGGACGGGCAGAGCCTGAAGCCGCATGCCGGCGGGGCTGTTTTCAACACCGCCATCGCATTGGGACGGCTTGGGTTGTCGCCGCGTTTTCTATCGGGGATTTCAACCGATCTGTTCGGGAAAATCCTGATAGACGCGTTGCATTCCAGCGATGTGACGACCGATCTGGTCATCCGATCTGACCGACCTACAACGCTGGCCTTTGTTGAACTGACAGACGGCAATGCGCGCTATGTTTTCTATGATGAAAACACGGCAGGCCGCATGTTGGACCCCGACGATTTGCCAAATATCCCTGACACGGCAACGGCGATGTATTTCGGCGGGATCAGCCTGATCAACACGCCGGCGGCGGATTTTTATCTGGCGCTTGCCCTGCAAGAGGCGCCGCGCCGTGTGATCATGGCAGACCCGAACATCCGCGCAAATTTCGTGACGGATGAAGCAGGCTACCGCGCGCGGCTAGAGCGCTTGATTGCCTGCGTGGATATCCTCAAGGTATCCGATGAAGATCTGGACTGGCTGGTGCCGGGGCCAATGCCTCAGATCGACAAAGCGAATGTCTTGCGGGGGCAAGGTGCAAAAGTGGTGGTTCTGACACGCGGAGCAGAGGGCGCCTGCGCGCTGTTCGGGAACGATCAGATGGTTGAGGTTCCTGTTCCCAAAGTCGTCGTTTCTGACACAGTTGGCGCGGGTGACACGTTCAACGCGGGGTTTCTTGCGTCCCTTTCCCGCGATGGCCTGTTGAACAAGGACAGTATTGCAGCGTTGGACGCAGGTGCTGTCAAACGTGCGCTTGGGCTTGGGGCAAAGGTCGCCTCGATCACGGTATCGCGCCCCGGTGCCAACCCGCCGTGGCAAAGTGAGCTGACCTGAAGCACTAATGAAATGCGTCATCCCCATCTGCTGTTGCGGTTTTCTGTGCCCTTAAGAGCAATAATTGCCTGAAAGAGATGGATAGTAGGGCGCGGCATGCGCAATGTAGGTCCCATAGGCAAAGGACCGAAATATGAAAGTTCAAACCACACCGATCGAGGGGCAGAAACCCGGCACATCCGGATTGCGCAAAAAGACCCGCGTTTTCATGCAGCCCGGTTACTTGGAGAATTTCATTCAGGCGACGTTTGACGCCATCGGTGGC
The DNA here is from genome assembly GCA_017854675.1 of Paracoccaceae bacterium. Taxonomy (GTDB): domain Bacteria; phylum Pseudomonadota; class Alphaproteobacteria; order Rhodobacterales; family Rhodobacteraceae; genus Sulfitobacter. The sequence continues at coordinate 8,408 of JAFMHE010000093.1, forward strand.
GGCACTGGCAAGACACTGATCATCGGCGGTGACGGTCGTTACTTTAACAAACCTGCGATCCAGACGATCCTCAAGATGGCCGCCGCGAATGGTGTGGCCAAGGCGATTGTCGGTCAGGACGGCGTATTGTCGACGCCCGCTGCCTCGCATTTGATCCGGCTGAACCATGCGGATGGCGGTTTCATCCTGTCTGCCAGCCATAATCCCGGCGGCATCGACGAGGATTTCGGGGTGAAGTTCAACGCACAGAATGGTGGCCCTGCGCCTGAAACGCTGACCGAAAAGATTTTTGCTGCGACGACAGTAATCACGCAGTACTTGATCGCGGATCAAGGTGACGTGGACCTTGGCGCGATTGGAACAACGCATTTGGGTGACATGCGGGTCCAAATCGTTGATCCGGTCGAAAGCTATCACGCGCTTATGGAAACGCTGTTTGATTTCAACGCGATACGTGCGCTGTTTGCGGGTGGTTTTACCATGCGCTTTGACGCCATGCATGCAGTCACCGGTCCCTATGCCCATGCCATTCTGGAGAACACACTGGGTGCTGCGCAGGGCACGGTGGTCAACGGCATCCCGCTTGAGGACTTTGGCAAAGGCCACCCGGACCCCAACCCGATCTGGGCGAAACCCTTGATGGATTTGATGATGTCGGACGCCGCCCCTGATCTGGGCGCGGCATCGGATGGGGACGGGGACCGCAACATGATTGTGGGCCGGGGTGCCTATGTGACGCCGTCTGACAGCTTGGCCATTCTGGCCGCCAATGCGCATTTGGCACCCGCCTATGCGGCGGGTTTGACGGGCATCGCACGGTCCATGCCGACCAGTGCGGCCAGCGACCGGGTCGCGGAAAAGCTGGGCATCGCATGCTATGAGACACCAACCGGCTGGAAGTTCTTTGGCAATCTGCTGGATGCGGACAAGGTCACGATCTGCGGCGAAGAAAGTGCGGGCACAGGATCAAACCATGTCCGAGAAAAGGACGGTTTGTGGGCGGTTCTGTTGTGGTTGAACATTCTGGCGGTGCGCAAGCTATCGGTGGCCGAGATCGTCGCAGATCATTGGGCCACATACGGTCGCGACTATTATTCGCGCTATGATTTCGAGAACGTAGAATCCGACAAGGCGAACGCCGTGATGCAAGCTTTGCGCACAAAGCTGCCCACGCTTTTCGGGCAGACGCACGCGGGTCTGACTGTCAGCGCTGCGGATGAGTTTTCTTACCACGATCCAGTTGATGGATCGGTCAGCGAGAACCAAGGCGTGCGAATATCATTCGATGGTGGGGGGCGGGTGGTCTTCCGACTGTCTGGCACAGGGACGCAAGGTGCGACAGTGCGCGTCTATCTGGAACAATACGCCGCCGAAGGGTTTGATCGAGACGTCCAGGCGGTGTTGCAGGATGTGCGCCACGCTGGCGACGCGATAAGCGAGTTGAGCGCCCTGACCGGACGGACCGAACCTGACGTGATTACCTAGGCTTTATCAATAGCCGCTACTGCTGAACCTGAAGCGATACAACAAGGCTCTCTTGTGCGGACCCCATGCGCAGCCCTTCTATGGGGGCGGCATCACGCGCGTCACGGCCGATGGCGATGCGGGTATATCTCTCATCCGGTGACATGCCATTGGACACGTCAAAGCCGACCCAGCCCAATCCGCTCACGAACACTTCGGCCCATGCATGCGTCGCCTCATGCGCTATCTCTTCGTCTGTCATCAGATAGCCAGAGACATAGCGCGCAGGCAGTCCCGACAGGCGCGCGGCAGAGACGAATATCTGCGCATGATCCTGACATACGCCAACCTCACCCTGCATGGCGTCTTCTGCGGTCGTATCAACAGACGTTGCGCCGGCCTGATAGGGCAGGGTGTCCAGAATAGCAGCCGAAAGGGCATGCAGGCTTTCCAACTGGGCGTCATCTGCGGTGTCCACAGGCGGCAATGCTTTGATCGCATCGCCCGGCAACGTCATGCGCGTCGGTTGCTGAAAATGCCAAAGCGGCGCGCGCCCATAGACGTGCCCCAACACGCCGGTATCATTCAGCGTGTTAACGTGACCTGCTGCCTGAATGCGCAACACTTGTGCACCCGGCGTGATGCTGACCAGATCAACGTGGTTGCCATAGTGATCGGTATAGCTGGTTTCGATCTTGCCGCCGGTGATCTCGACTTGCCATGTGTTCACGGTTTGCATGACCGACGACAGCGGGCGCAGCCGCACTTTTTGCAGGGCGTAATTTACCGGCATGCTATAGGCATATTCGGTCGTATGGCTGATGCTGAGTTCCATTTACCCTGTAAACCTGTAGTCGACTTCGATCCGGGAAGCGAGGGCAGCCGTCTGCCTCAGCATGCCGCTGACGAAATCATGCAGACCTTCATCAAAGATCGCGTTGATATCGCGCCCGACCAGACGGGTTTGCAGCCCTTGTGCGAGCGAATGGGCCTCGACCTCGGTGCCGTAGTCTTCGGCCAGATGCCCGAGGCTTTGCACGATTTGACCGGCGCAGAACGACAAGGACCGCGGCATGCGCTTGTCCAGGATCAGGAATTCGGCGATGGCGGGTGCGGTGAAATCTTCCTCGACCGCCCAGCGGAACGACCGGTGCGCGGAAACCGAGCGCAGGATCGTCTCCCATTGTACATTGTCCAAGCGGCTGCCGACAAACGACGGGGCAGGCAGCAGCGAATAATACTTAACGTCGATAATGCGCGCTGTGTTGTCCATCCGTTCAATAAAGGTGCCCAGACGGCAGAAATCATAAATGTCGTTGCGCAGCATGGTGCCATGCAAGGCCCCACGGACCAGACCGGATTGCTGGCGAATGGTGGCCAGAACATCGGGCAATTCCGTTTCGGGGATCGGATCCTTTAGCAGTTCGGTGAACAACATCCACGTCTCGTTGACCGAGGACCACACTTCGGTCGTCAGCGCGGTGCGTACCAGACGCGCATTGTCGCGCGCAGATTTGATGATCGACAGGACCGACGATGGATTGCGCGTGTCGCGCAGCAGAAAATTCACCACCTGCCTGCCGTCATACCCTTGATGGTTGGCCTCGTAACCCGGCTGTGCGGCAAGCGTGGCGATCACCGAGCGCCATTCAGCTTCGGCATTGGTGGAACGGGTCAGCGCAATGCGAAACCCTGCTTCGATCAGACGTGCGGTATTTTCGGCCCGCTCAAGCGAACGGAACATCCAGTAAAGACCACCTGCGGTTTTTCCCAACATATCAGTCTTCCAATACCCAAGTGTCTTTGGTGCCGCCGCCCTGGCTTGAATTGACCACCAGCGACCCTTCTTTGAGTGCAACGCGGGTCAAACCACCCGGTGTGATGCTCACCCCATTGGGTGATACCAGCGCAAAGGGCCGCAGATCGACGTGGCGCGGCGCCAGCCCGCTTTCGGTAAAGATGGGAACTGTCGACAAGGCCAGCGTCGGCTGCGCGATGTAATTGTCGGGGCGTGCGCGCAATTTGTCTGCGAACTCAGCCAGCTCTTTTTTGGTGGCGGCGGGACCGACCAGCATACCGTAGCCGCCCGACCCGTGAACCTCTTTGACCACAAGATCGGCGAGGTTATCCAACACATATTTCAGGCTGTCAGCCTCGGAACAGCGAAAGGTTTCCACGTTCTTGAGGATGGCAGGTTCGCCCGTATAGAACTTAATGATATCAGGTATATAGCTATAGACAGCCTTGTCATCTGCGACCCCTGTACCGGGTGCATTCGCAATGGAAATGTTGCCCGCGCGGTAGACATCCATGATCCCCGGCACGCCCAGCATAGAGGACGGGTTGAACGTCAGCGGATCAAGGTATTCATCGTCAACCCGGCGGTAAATCACGTCGATGACCTTGTATCCGCGTGTGGTCCGCATCGCGATATGGCCATCGACAACACGCAGATCGTGACCCTCGACCAGTTCGACACCCATTTGGTCGGCCAGAAAGCTGTGCTCGTAATAAGCCGAATTGTGAATGCCCGGCGTCAGGACAACCACGCAGGGTCGGCCCTTGCAGCCTGTTGGGGCGCTGGCCTCAAGCGAGCGGCGCAGGTTCTTGGGATAATCGCTGACCGGCTGCACCTTGATCGTGCTGAAAAGTTCCGGGAACATCTGCAACATGGTTTCGCGATTTTCCAGCATATAGCTGACACCGGACGGGGTGCGTGCATTGTCCTCAAGTACAAAGAAATCATCCTCGCCGGTGCGCACAATATCTGTGCCGACGATATGGGTATAAACATCGCCGGGCGGACTAAAGTCGATCATCTGCGGCAGAAAAGCCTCGTTCTTGGCAATCAAATCAACCGGAACAACACCGGCGCGCAGAATTTCCTGACGGTTATAGATGTCGTGCAAAAACGCGTTGATGGCATAGACACGCTGTTCAATCCCCTTGGACAGCTTGGACCATTCGCGCGACGAAATAATACGCGGCACCAGATCAAAGGGAATCAGACGTTCTTCGGCATCTGTTTGGCCGTAGACGTTGAATGTGATCCCGGTTCGGCGAAAGAACGCTTCGGCGTCCTGGGACTTTTTGGACAGGCGCGCGTTGTTCTGACCGGCAAACCAGCTGTCATATTCGGCATAGGGCGTGCGGGCACCGTTGGTGCCCTGCATCTCGCTGAAGTAGTTTTGTTTTTGCATCATAGTACCAGCCTAGACCTTTGGGCTGATTACGCAATGTGGTCCATTGTTTGGATGCGTATGAGAT
>JAFMHE010000094.1 GCA_017854675.1 Paracoccaceae bacterium
TCTTGGAGAGCGGCGCCAGTGCAGGTACCATGACACGCGCAACTTGCCAATACAACGCAACGTCAAAAGGCTTGTTTATTATCAAGGGGATAAGCTGACCCGAGGTAAGGTGTTTTTCCACCAGACTGTGCGGGTTCATTCCCCAGCCAAGCCCCAAAAGCGCTGCATCGACAAATCCGTGGGTTGACGGAACCATGTGGCTGGGTGGATGAACTATTTCATTAAAGTTTTCAGCGATCCACCGGTTCTGTAACTGATCCTTCTGGGAATAGGTCAACATCGGGGCATTGCCAAGCGCGGCTGCCGTTACACCGTCCCGAAAATAACGCTGCACAAATGCAGGACTTGCCGTCGCGATATAGCGGTGGTGCCCCAACACATGCACATCACATCCCGGTGCGGCGCGGGCCTTGGCCGTTACGGCGGCAGAGACCGATCCGTTGCGCAACCATTCCTCGGTGTTGTCCTGATCGTCGATGCGCAAATCGAACATCAGCCCGTCCACCGCTGCCAAAGCGGGGATCAGCCATGTCGTCAGACTGTCAGCGGGCACAGCAAGGCTCAAGAGCCGCTGCGGGTGTGCCGCACTTTCAGAAAGTCCAAGTGCTTGTGCCTCAAGCAAGGCAACGTCTTGGGCGTGTTTGGCCAGTCGCGCCCCCAAAGGCGTTGCGGTGCAAGGTTGCGCACGCAGAACGAGGGTCGCGCCCACCTTTTCCTCCAGTGCCTTCAGGCGCTGTGAAATGGCCGACGGGGTGACGGCCAATGCATGTGCGGCCGCTTCAAAACTGCCAAAGCGCAGGATGGCGGTAAGCGCTGCAAGCTGGGCGGGATCAAGGTGCATTAAAAATTTTAATTCTGATTAACATGAATGAATTTGATTAAACATGCGACGCCCTTTAGTCAACGCAAACCAGATCACAGGATATCTCATGCTCACCTCTTTCCTCCCCGGTTTCGCGCTTAGTCTCACGCTGATCCTCGCCATCGGCGCACAGAATGCGTTTGTTCTGCGGCAAGGATTGCGCCGCGAGCATGTTTTCTGGGTCTGCCTGACATGCGGTGTCACAGACGCCCTGCTGATCATCGCGGGGGTTGCGGGGTTCGGCGCATTGTCCACAGCGTTGCCGTGGTTTGAAACACTGATGCGCTACGGCGGTGCGGCGTTTTTGCTTTGGTACGGATTTCTGAACGCAAGGTCCGCATGGCGTGGTGGTGCCGCACTTGAAGCCGCAACCACCGGCGGGCAAAGCCTGCGCGCAACGATCCTGATGTTGCTGGCGCTGACAGTGCTGAACCCGCATGTCTATCTGGATACGGTCGTGCTGATCGGGTCGATCTCTGCGCAATATCCCGACAGGCTTGCGTTCGGGGCAGGGGCTACATCGGCCAGCATCGTGTTTTTCTTTGCGCTGGGCTATGGCGCGCGGCTGCTCAGCCCGCTGTTCGCCAAGCCGGTCAGCTGGCGCATCCTTGACACGATCATCGCGCTGACGATGTGGAGCATCGCTGCAAAGTTGATTTTGATGTAAATTTCAACAATCGACCTTGTCCTTGTCGCAAACCGCGCTCACTGTCCGCCCATGAGCACAGCCGAACCACACCGCCCCGTTGCCGCCATCGCGTGGATGTTGTTGACGGGATTTTTCTTTATCCTTGTCACCGCCCTTGTGAAATACATGGGACCGCGCCTTCCTGCGGCCGAAGCGGCGTTCCTGCGCTATGCGATGGGGCTGATTTTTATCCTGCCAGTGTTGGGATCGCTGCGCGCGGCGCACCTGAACAAGCGGCAATGGTCGCTGTTCGGGCTGCGCGGATTTCTCCACGCGCTTGGCGTGATCTTGTGGTTCTATTCCATGACCCGCATTCCCATCGCCGAAGTCACCGCGATGAATTACCTTGCCCCGATTTACGTCACCATCGGTGCGGCGGTGTTTTTGGGTGAAAAGCTGGCAACCCGGCGGATCGTGGCGGTGTTGATGGGACTATTGGGGGCGGCGATCATCCTGCGCCCCGGTTTCAGAGAGGTCAGTACCGGCCATCTGGCAATGTTGGCGGCTGCCGTCGTGTTTGCAGGCTCATACCTACTGGCCAAGATCATGGCAGATGAAGTGCGCCCGGCGGTGGTCGTAGCGATGCTGTCGATCTTTGTCACATTGGGGTTGGCGCCCTTTGCGGTGCCGGTTTGGATCATGCCAACGGGTCAGGAACTGCTGATCCTGATGGCGGTGGCCTGCTTTGCCACGGCGGGGCATTATACCATGACGCTGGCGTTCGCAGCCGCCCCCGTCACCGTGACGCAACCGGTGACGTTCTTGCAACTGGTCTGGGCCACGGCCCTTGGGGCGGTGTTTTTCGCAGAACCGGTCGACATCTGGGTGGTGCTGGGTGGTTTTGTGATCCTCAGCTCCGTCACCTTCATCACCTGGCGCGAGGCGATGCTCAAGCGCGAGATCACGCCAAATTCCAACGCCACAAAAGTCTGACGCATTTTTCTTGATTGACTAGTCAATAAAGACGGAACTACGGTAGCAGCGAACCCTTGAACAAGGATCCTGTCTGCTATGCCAAAGGTTGGAATGGAACCGCTGCGCCGCTCTGCGCTGGTGCAGGCCACGATCCACGAGATCGGTGCGGCGCATACCCTTGACGTGACGGTCGGCCAGATCGCCAAGCGCGCAGGCATGTCCACGGCGCTGGCGCATCACTATTTTGGCGGCAAAGACCAGATTTTCCTGGCTGCGATGCGCCACATCCTGTCGGACTACCGCGCCGAAGTGCTGGCCCGCATGGCAGAGGCATCGACCCCGCGCGACCGCGTCGCTGCGATCATCATCGCCAGCTTTGATGAGACCTGCTTTGCCCCTGCAACGGTCAGCGCGTGGATGACGCTTTATGCAGCGTCACGCACCAACGTCGGCACCCAAGCGTTGCTGCGTATTTATCAGCGCCGGTTGCGGTCCAACCTGACCCACGCCCTGCGCCAGATATCCGCACAGCCAGAGACAGACGCCGATACGTTGGCGGCCCTGATCGACGGCCATTACCTGCGCGCGGCGCTGTCCGAAAACGGCACCGCCGCCCACGCAAAACACAGCGTGCTCAGCACTCTCGACCTGCTTTTGAAAGCCTCTGCAAAATGACCAAACCCAATATCCTGATCCTGATGGTGGACCAACTCAACGGCACGCTTTTCCCCGATGGCCCTGCGGATTGGCTGCATGCCCCGAACCTGAAAAAACTTGCGGCACGGTCGACGCGGTTCAAGAACTGCTACACCGCCTCACCGCTTTGCGCGCCGGGGCGGGCGGCGTTCATGTCGGGGCAATTGCCCTCGGCCACGGGCGTCTATGACAATGCGGCTGAGTTCTGTTCTTCCATCCCGACCTATGCGCATCATCTGCGCCGCGCGGGCTATCACACCTGTTTGTCGGGCAAGATGCACTTTGTCGGCCCCGATCAGTTGCACGGGTTCGAGGAACGCTTGACCACGGACATTTACCCGGCTGATTTCGGCTGGACGCCTGATTACCGCAAGCCGGGCGAACGCATCGACTGGTGGTATCACAACATGGGTTCGGTGACGGGGGCAGGGGTGGCCGAGACCTCCAATCAAATGGAATACGATGACGATGTTGCGTATAATGCGACGCGTAAACTCTATGAATACGCCCGCGCAGAAAACGCACGGCCCTGGTGCCTGACCGCCAGCTTTACCCATCCGCATGACCCCTATGTGGCGCGCAAGAAATACTGGGATCTTTACGCCGATTGCGCGCATCTAAAGCCCGAAGTCGGTCCAATCCCCTACGATCAGCAGGACAATCATTCCAAACGCATTCTGGATGCCAACGATCGCGGTAACTTCGACATCTCGGAGGACGATATCATCCGCTCGCGCCGCGCCTATTTCGCCAATATCAGCTATCTCGACGACAAAATCGGCGAAATTCTGCAAGTGCTTGAGGATACCCGCCAAGAGGCGATCATCCTCTTCGTCTCGGACCACGGCGATATGCTGGGCGAGCGCGGGCTTTGGTTCAAAATGTCATTTTACGATGGATCATCCCGCGTCCCGATGATGATCTGCGCCCCGCAGATGGAGGCGGGTTTGCAAATCACCCCGGTCAGCAACATCGATGTCTGCCCGACGCTGTGCGACCTTGCGGGTGTCGATATGTCAGAGATCATGCCATGGACTACAGGCCAGTCGTTGGTGCCAATGGGCCAAGGCGTGGAGCGCACTGAACCCGTCGCAATGGAATATGCGGCAGAGGCATCTTACGCGCCGCTGGTCTCGCTACGCTATGGCAAATGGAAATACAACCGCTGCGCACTGGACCCCGACCAATTGTTCGACATGGACGCAGACCCGCATGAATTGACCAACCTCGCGGACCACCCGGACCATCAAGGCACGCTGACCTCCTTGCGCGCCAAGGCCGATGCCCGCTGGAACCTCGATGCATTTGACGCTGATGTGCGCACCTCCCAAGCCCGCCGCTGGATTGTCTATGAGGCCCTGCGCGAGGGGGGATATTACCCTTGGGACTACCAACCCCTTCGCAAAGCGTCAGAACAATACATGCGCAACCACATGGACCTGAACGTGCTGGAAGAAAGCAAACGCTTCCCGCGCGGTGAATAATCCCGTTCAATTTTCCCGATAAACTCCCGCCGGAGGCAAAAAAACTCTATGCCCTATGCCACACAACCTACCGCCAGCCATTTCATCAATGGTGCCTACGTCGAAGACAAAAACGGCACCCCGATCCCGGTGATCTACCCCGCCACGGGCGAGGTGATTGCCACCGTCCATGCCGCCACACCTGCCATCGTTGATCAGGCGATTGCGGCGGCAAAGAGCGCCCAAGCTGCTTGGGCCGCGATGAGCGGCACAGAGCGGGGGCGCATTTTGCGCCGTGCCGCCGACATGATCCGCGAGCGTAACCACGATCTGAGCGTTCTGGAAACCTACGACACCGGCAAACCCTATCAGGAAACCATTGCTGTGGACGCCACATCTGGGGCCGATGCGCTGGAATACTTCGGCGGTCTAGCGGGGTCGCTGACAGGTGAGCACATCCAGCTTGGTGAAAACTGGGTCTACACCCGGCGCGAGGCGTTGGGCGTTTGTGTGGGTATCGGTGCGTGGAATTATCCCACGCAAATCGCCTGCTGGAAAGGTGCACCCGCACTGGCCTGCGGCAATGCGATGATCTTTAAGCCCTCAGAGACCACACCGCTATGCGCGTTGAAAGTCGCAGAAATCCTGCATGAGGCGGGTCTGCCCGCAGGGATCTATAATGTTATTCAAGGCATGGGAGAGGTTGGCAACGCCCTTGTCACCGATCCGCGTGTGAACAAAGTATCGCTCACGGGGTCTGTCCCCACGGGGCGCAAGGTTTATGCGGCGGCGGCGGCGGGCATCAAGCATGTCACGATGGAACTGGGGGGCAAATCCCCGATGATCGTGTTTGAGGACGCTGATATCGAAAACGCCGTTAGTGGGGCGATCTTGGGCAATTTTTATAGCTCAGGTCAGGTCTGTTCCAACGGCACGCGGGTCTTTGTGCACAAAGACATCAAGGAGGCGTTTCTGGCACGGTTGACGGAACGCTTGGGCAACGCGGTCATCGGTGATCCGATGGACCCCGAAACCAGCTTTGGTCCGATGGTGTCGGAGCGGCAAATGACGCTGGTGCAGGGCTATATCGAAAAAGGACAGGCCGAAGGCGCGCGTCTGGTGACAGGTGGCAAACGGGTAGATCGCGAGGGGTTCTATCTGGAGCCAACGGTGTTTGCGGATGTGACCGATGATATGGTCATCGCCCGCGAAGAGATTTTTGGACCCGTCATGGCGGTTCTGGATTTCACCGATGAGGCGGATGTCATGGCCCGTGCCAATGACACCGAATTTGGGCTGGCCGCAGGCGTGTTCACCCGTGATCTGGCGCGTGCCCACCGGGTGGCTGCAGGTTTTGAGGCGGGCACTTGCTTTATCAACTCTTACAACGATGCGCCGGTTGAGGCGCCGTTTGGCGGCTCAAAGAATTCCGGTGTGGGGCGCGAAAATTCAAAGGCGGCGATTGAGCATTACAGCCAATTGAAGTCGGTCTTCGTGCGCATGGACGATGTGGAAGCGCCCTTTTAACGGGCCATTGTTCCAAAGGACGGCTGACGCCGAAGACATTCTTGGTGCGCGGGGCAAGGTCAGCCCAGACTTTGGCAGCGTGCCGCGCGCATTAAGGAACTGAAATCTGCTGAGAGGTGCTTGAGCCCACAGTCTGTGGCTCAAGACACCTCGACAATTTTGAGGATGCGATTCCCCGCCGCCTCAAGGACAAGCGGGGCCATGCCCCGTGCGCAAAGGCGCATCCTTGACCCGGCGTGGAATCACCAAGTGGGGTGTGATGAAGGCGGAATTTGTAATTGTAGGAGCGGGCAGCGCAGGCTGTGCAATGGCCTACCGTTTGGCGATGGCGGGTCGAAAGGTCATCGTGATCGAACACGGCGGCACCGATGCTGGCCCTTTCATCCAGATGCCTGCTGCCCTCAGCTATCCGATGAACATGAAGCGGTATGATTGGGGCTATCTGTCAGAGCCGGAACCGCATCTGGATAACCGGCGGCTGGTCTGTCCGCGTGGCAAGGTGATCGGTGGGTCGTCTTCGATCAACGGGATGGTCTTTGTGCGCGGGCATGCGCAGGATTTCGATCATTGGGAAGAGGCGGGCGCGCAGGGCTGGGCCTATGCCGACGTGCTGCCCTATTACAAACGGATGGAGACCTGGCATTCGGGGGGGCATGGCGGCGATCCGCAGTGGCGCGGCACCAACGGGCCGCTGCATGTCAGCCGTGGACCGCGCGAGAACCCGCTTTTCAAGGCATTTGTCGAGGCGGGTATCCAGGCGGGATATGAGGCAACGGATGATTACAACGGGCAAAAGCAGGAAGGCTTTGGCCCGATGGAGCAGACCGTCTACAAAGGGCGGCGTTGGTCTGCGGCAAACGCCTATCTGCGGCCAGCGCAAAAGACCGGCAACGTCGAGATTGTGCGCGCCCTGGCGCAGCGCGTCGTGATCGAGGGCGGCCGCGCTGTCGGGGTTGAGGTTATGCGAGGCGGCAAGCTGGAGGTGATCAGCGCAGAGCGAGAGGTCGTTCTGGCGGCCTCCTCGATCAATTCGCCCAAGCTGCTGATGCTGTCAGGCATTGGCCCTGCTGCACATCTGGCAGAGCATGGCATCGAGGTGGTTGCGGACCGCCCCGGTGTGGGGGGCAATCTGCAAGATCATCTGGAGGTCTATATCCAGATGGCAGCGTCCCAGCCGATCACGCTTTACAAGCATTGGAACATCTTTTCAAAGGCCATCATCGGCGCACAATGGCTGTTCACGAAAACCGGCATGGGCGCATCAAACCAGTTCGAATCTGCGGCCTTTATCCGGTCCAAAGCCGGGGTGCCGTACCCTGACATCCAGTATCATTTCCTGCCCATCGCCGTACGTTATGACGGGCAAGCCGCCGCCGAAGGGCATGGATTTCAGGCCCATACCGGCCCAATGCGGTCCAAGTCACGGGGGCGCGTCAGCCTGCGCTCTGCCGATCCGGGCGACGATCCGGTGATCAAGTTCAACTATATGTCGCATCCCGATGATTGGGATGAATTTCGCACCGCCATCCGTCACACCCGCGAGGTTTTTGCGCAAGAGGCGTTCAAACCCTTCGTCAAGCACGAGATACAGCCCGGTGCGGACTTGCAAAGCGATGCCGAGATCGACAGTTTTATCCGCGAACACGCCGAAAGCGCCTATCATCCTTGCGGCACTTGCCGGATGGGGCGCGCGAATGATCCGGACGCGGTGGTTGACCCACAAGCGCGTGTGATCGGCGTGGAGGGGTTGCGCGTTGCGGACAGCTCGATTTTTCCGCGCATCACCAATGGCAATCTGAATGCACCGTCGATCATGGTGGGCGAAAAGGTATCGGATCACCTGCTGGGACTGGACCCGTTGGCGCGCGCCAATGATGCGCCGTGGAACCATCCGCATTGGGAGACCGAACAGCGTTAGGTGATCCGGTTCTAAGCCCGGAACGCTATCGTAGACTGTTAACGAACATTAACAAATTGAGTTGATACGCGGTGCTTTGGCATCCATATTAACGAAATGTTAAGAGTTTGTTCATCTTTGGTTCTGATATTGGGGCTTTTCCTGCCCCTAGCAGCCCTTGCGGTGGAGCGGGGTGAGCCCATTGTTGGCGTTTTGCGGGTGATCGACGGCGACACGATTGATGTGGGCGCGGTTCGCATTCGGTTGCACGGCATTGATGCGCCGGAACGGGACCAACCGTGCACCACAACGTCCGGGCAGAATTGGGCTTGCGGGGACTGGGTCACACGTCAGGTGCGCGACCTGTTCGAGGGTGCGCAGGCACGTTGTGCGCAGGTGGATACCGACCGTTATGGCCGCGTTGTGGCGCGTTGCGCCGCGCGGGGGCATGATATCGGGCAGACGCTGGTGCAGGGTGGGATCGCTTATGCGTACCGGCGGTATTCAACGGAATATGTGGCTGATGAAGCAGCAGCAGAAGCTGCAAACCGAGGCATTCATGCTTTTGTGTTGCAATCCCCTGCACGTTACCGGGTAACACGGATCAAGGGGCGCTTGCCGAACGATCCGAACTGCCAGATCAAAGGGAATACCTCCTCTTCCGGGGTGCGTATCTACCATCTGCCCGGACAGGCGTTTTATGACAGAACCGGGATATCAGCGGCCAAGGGTGAGCGTTGGTTTTGTTCCGAAGCTCAAGCGCGGGCGTCGGGCTGGCGTGCCGCGCGGCGTTGATCACCCGACCTGATAGGGCAGGATATCGCGGTGGTTCGGGTCGACAATCAGGTTGCGTTCCAGCGGTGGCACAGCCCGCTGATGGCAGCCTTTGCGTTCGCAGATACGACACGAAATACCGATGGGTTCAAATGCAGAGTCGCGGGTCATATCCAACCCGTCCGCATAGACCAACGCGGGGGCATGGCGCATCTCGCACCCCAGTGCAATGGCGTAGCGCCGCACGGGCGCGCCAAACCGCCCCGCCGGTTTCGAGATGTCGCGCGCAAGGCTGATATAGCGCACCCCATCGGGGGTTTCGGCCAGTTGGCGCAGAAACCGCCCCGGTGTCTCGAACGCGCGGTGCACATTCCACAGCGGGCACGCCCCGCCAAAGCGGGCAAACTGCAGCCGTGTCGCGGAATGCCGTTTGGTGATCGTACCGGCCTGATCCACGCGCACAAAGAAAAACGGCACCCCCTTGGCACCGGGCCGCTGCATCGTGGCCAACCGGTGCGCGACCTGTTCGATGGAGGCACCGAAATGCCCCGATAGGACCTCCAGATCATGGCGGCAATTCTGCGCCTGTTCCTGAAATTGCGCGTAAGGCATCAGCGCCGCCCCGGCAAAATAGTTCGCAAGCCCGATCTTGGCGATGTCACGCGCGCTGGATGTCTGGAAACGCGCCAGATCCAGTGTTGCCTCCAACAAAGCGTCTTGCCGGGTCAGCGCAACCTGTAGCAGCAGTTGAAAGGTCTGCGTTTGGGGGGCGACACGCGCGCTGAGGTGTAATTTCTTTTCGGCAGGGTCAAAGTGGCGCAGGCTGTCGCTGTTGCTGAATTCTACTGTGATGCCGGCATTCGAAAGCGACGATACGGCGGCCACCCGCATGTTGCGGTATCCGCCTGCCTGAGTTGCAAAGTGTTCTGCGGCGCGGTCAACGGCGTCGATGTAATTGTCGCAATAGTGGAAAAAATCGCGCACTTCCTCCCATGGGGAAGGGGCGACGCGGGCGTCTTCACGGCCCAAGGCTTCATCAAGGGAGGCGAGGCGTTCATGACTTTGGCGGTACTGCTGGTAGAGTTCTAGCATCGCATGCGCCAGTGCCGGGGCATTGGACGCGGTCAGGCGCAAGTCCGCGATGGGGGGCATTTTGCCAGCGAAAACAGGGTCTGACAGCGCTTCACGCAGATCGCTGACCAACCGTTCGCCATCGCCGGAGCTAAGCTCGGTTACATCCAAACCGAACTCCGATGCCAGCGCCAACAGAACCGTTGTGCTGACGGGGCGGTTGTTGTTTTCCATCTGGTTCAGGTAGGGCAGGGACACGCCAACCCGGTTTGCAAAGTCCTTTTGTGTCAGGCCGATGTTGGTCCGCAATTCGCGCAATTTGGCACCGGCATAGAGTTTTTGAGTGGCCACATACCCCTCCTTTTCAGATTTGCAATCTAGCTGATCGTAACTTTGCAAACTGTCTTAGGCAAGAGGGGGTGTAGGTGTCTCAAGGCCAAGCTGGTGTTCACGGCGCATCACGACCAGAATGGAACAAACACCTGCAATGGCCGTCAGCAACATCAACCAGATCAAAGGGTAAGCGCCACTTTCTGGTGTCAGCAGCGCGCCTGCCAGCACGGCCAAACCGGCACCGCCGCCGATCATGATCGCGCCGCCCAAACCGGCAGCAGTCCCGGCCAGATGCGGACGCACCGACAGCATACCGGCGGTCGCATTCGGGATGCAGAGGCCATTGCCAAGGCCGACAAGTGTCATCAGGCCAAAAAACGTATTGGCTGTTCCCAGCCCGAGAAAAAATGCAAGCAACGACAGGGCGCTGCCAAGCGCGTTGGCAAGGCAGCCGACAAGGACCAAGCGGTTCACGCCAAAACGCGTTGCAAACCGCCCTGTAATGAAGTTACCGGCAAAATATCCGACGGCGGGTGCCCCGAAGTAGAGGCCCAACCAGAACGGATCCATCCCGAACACGGTCGATCCAACAAACGGCGCGCCGCCCAGATAGGCAAAGAATGCGCCGGAACAAAACGCCGTGGCCAGCGCATAGCCCCAAAAGCGTGGAGAGCGCAGCAATTCGGGATATTCAGCGAACTGGCCCAACATGGATTTGTCGGATTTTCGCGCTGTTTCGCCCATGTCAAAAAACACAATAACCAGAATGCCGCCGCCAATGATAAACATCGTCCAAAAGGTCGCGTGCCAGTCAAACACCTGCTGCAATGCGCCGCCAATGGCGGGGCTGATCATCGGGACAAGTGCCATACCCATCGTCACATAACCGATCATGGATGCAGATTGATCCTGCGAATAGAGATCGCGGATGGCCGCGCGACTAAGCACCATGGCCGTCGCAATCGCCGCTTGGGCAATACGGAACCCCAGAAATACCGCTGCGTTGGGGGCCATGATGCATCCCAGTGTTGCGATCAAAAACAGGCATAACCCCCACAACATCACTGGCCTGCGTCCCAAATTGTCAGAAATCGGGCCAATAAACAGGTTCAGGATCGCGCTAAAGAGCAGATAAAGCGGCACCGAAAGCTGCATCACCGCATATGATGTATCAAAATACTCTGCCATTTGCGGCAGGCTCGGCAGGAAGATATTCATCACCATGGCCCCAAGCCCTGCAAGCAGGATCAATGTGACGACATGTGGTGGTGTGGTGCGGTCCATAAACCGGATGACCGGCACAGAGGGGGAAGATGGCTCTTTCATGCAAATGCAAGTAAACCGACCAAAGGGGGTTGTCCACTCAGCGCGTCAGATTCCCTGAAAAATTTGCAATTTTTGCAGTTTGCAAAATGAAGGCTGAATAATGTTTGCAAATATGCAAGATGGCCCTTCCATAGACGCTACATTATTCGATACCTTGGCGCAAATCTCAAGCAGGGGTAGACCATGAAAGATATTCTCGAACAACTCGAAGAGCGTCGCGAAGCCGCGCGTATGGGCGGCGGACAGGGTCGCATTGATGCGCAGCACGGACGCGGCAAGCTGACTGCGCGCGAACGGGTGGATCTGCTGCTGGACGAGGGTAGTTTCGAAGAATTCGACATGTTCGTCGCCCACCGCTGCACCGATTTTGGCATGGAAAAACAACGCCCTGCAGGGGACGGTGTGGTTACAGGCTGGGGCACGATCAACGGGCGTCTGGTTTATGTGTTCTCTCAGGACTTTACCGTTCTGGGCGGGTCGGTTTCTGAGACCCACGCCAAGAAGATCTGTAAAATCATGGACATGGCGATGCAGAACGGTGCGCCTGTCATCGGCATCAACGATTCTGGTGGTGCGCGCATTCAGGAAGGCGTCGACAGCCTTGCGGGCTATGGCGAGGTGTTCCAGCGCAACATCATGGCCTCTGGTGTTATTCCCCAGATCAGCGTGATCATGGGGCCATGTGCGGGCGGCGCGGTGTATTCGCCTGCGATGACCGACTTTATCTTTATGGTCAAAGACAGCTCTTATATGTTTGTCACCGGCCCCGAGGTCGTGAAAACTGTGACCAACGAACAGGTGACAGCCGAGGAATTGGGCGGCGCGTCCACCCACACCAAAAAATCATCTGTCGCGGATGGCGCGTTCGAAAATGATGTCGAGGCGCTGGCCGAAGTGCGCCGTCTGGTCGATTTCCTGCCCTCCAACAACCGCGAGCCGGTCCCTGTGCGCCCGTTCTTTGACGATCCTGACCGGATTGAGCCGTCTTTGGACACGCTGGTCCCCGCCAACGCCAACACCCCCTACGACATGAAGGAGTTGATCCTGAAACTTGGGGATGAGGGCGATTTTTACGAAATTCAGGAAGAGTTCGCCAAGAACATCATCACCGGCTTCATCCGCATCGAAGGCCGCACCGTGGGTGTCGTTGCCAACCAGCCGATGATCCTTGCCGGTGTTCTGGACATCGACAGCAGCCGCAAAGCGGCGCGTTTCGTGCGGTTCTGTGATGCCTTCGAAATCCCGATCCTCACCTTGGTCGATGTGCCCGGATTTTTGCCCGGCACCACGCAGGAATACGGCGGCGTGATCAAACACGGCGCGAAACTGCTGTTTGCGTATGGCGAGGCGACCGTGCCGATGGTCACGGTGGCGACGCGCAAGACCTATGGCGGCGCTTATGTCGTGATGGCGTCCAAGCACCTGCAGGCCGATTTCAACTATGCATGGCCCACTGCCGAGGTGGCCGTGATGGGTGCCAAAGGCGCGGTTGAGATCATCCACCGCGCAGACCGGGGCAACGCGGAAAAGATCGCGGAGCATACGGC
>JAFMHE010000003.1:0-9067 GCA_017854675.1 Paracoccaceae bacterium
ACATGCTGGACACCGCCGGTCGCCTCTCCATCGACGAAGAGTTGATGAAGCAGGTAGAGGCCGTTCGTGATGTCGTTACCCCACGCGAAACGCTGCTGGTTGTGGACGGTTTGACCGGTCAGGACGCGGTCCACACAGCCGAGAACTTTGACGAGCGTATCGGCATCACTGGCGTGGTTCTGACCCGTATGGACGGCGACGGGCGCGGCGGTGCAGCGCTGTCGATGCGCGCGGTTACTGGCAAGCCGATCAAATTCGTCGGCCTTGGCGAAAAGATGGACGCCCTTGAGACGTTCGAGCCGGAGCGCGTCGCAGGCCGCATTCTTGGCATGGGCGACATCGTCGCGCTGGTCGAAAAGGCCCAGGAAACCATCGAGGCCGAACAGGCCGAAAAGATGATGCGCCGCATGATCAAGGGTCAGTTCAACATGAACGATCTGAAATCCCAGCTTGAGCAGATGATCAAAATGGGCGGCATGCAAGGCATGATGGGCATGATGCCCGGCATGGGTAAAATGGCCAAACAGGTCGAGGATGCTGGCTTGGACGACAAGGTTCTCAAGCGTCAGATCGCGCTGATCCAATCCATGACCAAAAAAGAACGCGCCAACCCTGCGCTGCTGCAAGCGTCGCGCAAAAAACGCATCGCAAAGGGTGCAGGTATGGAAGTGTCCGACCTGAACAAGCTGATGAAAATGCACCGCCAGATGTCCGACATGATGAAGAAGATGGGCAAAATGGGTAAGGGCGGCATGCTCAAGCAAGCCATGAAGGGCATGATGGGCGGCAAAGGCGGTATGGACCCGGCCGCAATGGCCCAAGGCATGGACCCCAAGGCATTGGAAGCTGCGGCCAAGGCCATGGGCGGCAAGATGCCCGGCATGGGTGGCGGCATGGGCCTGCCATCCGGTCTGTCAGGGTTTGGTAAAAAGAAGTGACATCCACCCTCGCATATCCTGTGACCCTGTCTGTGGACGGTCTGACCCTGCGCGCGCCCGCGCCGCAGGATCTAATGCATTACGTAGATTTCTACGCAGTCAGTGATGTGCAGGTCGGCGGTTATCGCGGGGGCCGCAGCGCTGACGAAGTGGCAGACATCCTGCGCCGCGACATCGCCCATTGGCAGGACAAACGCTTTGGCATGTTCCTTGTCTTTGACGGAAATGCATTCATGGGTGGCACCGGTCTTGCCCACCCTGATGATTGGCCTTGCCACGAATTGACATGGTGGCTGATGCCCGCATCCCGTGGCAAAGGGATTGCAACCCGTGCAAGCCGCGCCGTGATCAACTGGGCCTACGATGTGCTTGGCTGGAACCGCGTGGAAACGCACATGCGCGACGAAAACACGCCTGCCCGTCGGCTGGCTCAACGCCTTGGAGGTCAGATCGACCGCCGCCAAAAATTTCCCGACGGGGTTACCCGCGACGTGTTCCTTTTGCCGCGGGCTGCGTCATGAATACGACAGTGATCATCCCCACAATCGAAACCGAAAACCTGCGCTTGCGCGCGCCTGCATGGTCGGATTTCGACGCTTTCGCCGCCTTCCGCATGAGCCCGCGCACCGCATTCCTCGGTGGTCCCTGCACCCGCACACAAGCCTTCGACAAACTGGGCGAGATCATCGGCCATTGGCACTTGCGCGGCTATGGCCGCTGGATCGTTGCGGACAAGGCAACCAATGCGCCACTTGGCGTGGCAGGCCTGTTCTTTCCCGACGACTGGCCAGAGCCGGAAATCGCATGGTCCGTTTTTGAAGGTGCCGAAGGACGCGGCGTTGCCCATGAAGCGGCGCTTGCGTCGCGCGACTACGCTTACACAACACTCGGCTGGAAAACCGCCGTGAGCTGCGTCACGCCGGGCAACGCCCGCTCTGTCGCCCTTGCCCAGCGCATGGGCTGCACCCGCGAGGATGACTTTACCACCCGCGACAGCATGACCCTTGAGGTCTATCGCCACCCGAAGGAGGCCGCATGACCGACACCGTAAAACTCGCCGCCGAAGTGCTCAAAGAGCACCGCGCCTCGATCGACCGTCTCGACGCGATCCTTGTCTATACGCTGGGCGAGCGGTTCAAACACACACAGGCTGTGGGGAAACTCAAAGCCGAACACGACCTTCCCCCGTCCGATCCGAACCGCGAAGCCGGTCAGATTGCACGGCTCGAAGATTTGGCGAAAGAGGCTGACCTCGATCCCGAATTCGCCAAGAAGTTTCTCAACTTCATCATCGCTGAAGTCATTCAGCATCACAAAAAACACCAATCGTAGGTGCGCATTTACGGCGCACCACTCAACAAAACCTAAAGGACTACACACCATGGCTATGAAAATTCGTCTCGCCCGCGGCGGCTCAAAAAAGCGCCCCTTCTACCGTATCGTTGCAGCGGACAGCCGTATGCCACGTGATGGCCGTTTCATCGAAAAGCTGGGCACCTATAACCCGCTGCTCGCCAAAGACAGCGAAGACCGCGTGAACATGGACATCGAGAAGATCAAAGAGTGGATGGAAAAGGGCGCACAGCCAACAGACCGCGTACGTCGCATGTTGGAAGCCGCAGGCGCATTGCCAAAGACTGAGCGCAACAACCCGAAGCGGGCCGTCCCCGGCAAGAAGGCGCAAGAGCGCGCACAGGAAAAGGCCGACAAAGCCACTGCAGCAGCAGAAGCCGCAGCAGCACCAGCCGAGGCACCCGCAGAAGAAGCGGCAGCCGAATAAGCTAGCGAGCTGCCCGGTATGGATGAGTTTTCTGACGATTTCCGTGCCGGGCTGCACGACCTGATGCGATGGCGGCGCGATGTGCGCCACTTCTCTACAGATCCGGTGGACGCGGCATTGCTCAAGCAATGTCTCGACACCTTTTCCCTTGCCCCTTCTGTCGGCCTGTCCGAACCTTGGCGCATCCTGCGCGTCCGCTCGTCACAGTCCAAGGCTGCCGCGATCCGTAATTTTATGGAAACGAACGCAAAGGCGTTGGATGGCTACACCGGTGATCAGGCCAAACTTTATGCCTCGCTGAAACTGTCGGGCATGAATGATGCGCCCGAGCATTTAGCCGTCTATTGCGATGACAGCACCGACAAGGGCGCAGGGCTTGGCGCGGCCAGCATGCCTGAAATGCGCCGCTATTCCGTGGTAGGTGCCGTGACATTGATGTGGTTGACCGCACGCGCGCTTGGTTTAGGGGTCGGCTGGGTTTCAGTCCTGGACCCTAAGCGCCTCAATGCCGATCTTGAGATACCTGACGGGTGGACGCTGGTGGCTTATCTGTGCGTTGGATGGCCTGCAAAAAACACGCTGACGCCAGAACTGGAAACAAAAGGCTGGGAGGTTCGCGCCCCCGCCTTGCATATTGAAAGCCGCTGATGCTGCGTCTGATGATCCCGCTTGTGACACTTGTGATCGGCTTTGGACTTGGCATCTGGTACGATCGCCATCAAATGCGTGTTGAATGCGCGCGTGGCGAAGGTGAATGGACCGGGACCATCTGCGTCAATTCAGAACTTTTGCAATAGGACCGCCTTCATGTTCAAACTGCTTCGCTTTATCTTTGTGCTGACCATCGGCGTTTATCTTGGGTTTCAGATCAGCATGTGGTCGATGGGCTCAAACTGCGTGGCCAGTGGCGGCACATGGAGCGGCGCGTTCTGCGTCAGCCCGGAGGCACAATAATGAGCGATCTGATCGAAGTTGGCGTCATTGCGGGCGCTTATGGTGTGCGGGGCGAAGTCCGCGTAAAAAGCTTTTGTGCCGTGCCCGAAGATATCGAGAACTATACCCCGCTTTGGACGGCAGACCGCGCGCGTGAAGTCAAACTGGCCATCCTGCGACCGATCAAAAACGGCTTTGCCGCGCGCATTCCCGAGGTCGCCAACAAAGAAGAAGCCGATGCGTTGCGCGGCACCTCGCTGTTTGCAGAGCGCGATCATCTGCCGTCCTTGCCGGATGATGAATTCTACTACACCGACCTGATGGGGATGGACGTTTACGACACCGGCGGTGTTCTGCTGGGCACCGTCAAGAACGTCGCGAACAACGGGGCTGACGACCTGTTGGAACTGCAATTGGCAGGATCTTCCGCCACCACATTCCTGCCCTTCACCAAGGCGGCGGTGCCCACCGTCGATCTGGCAGCGCGGCGGATCGTGGCGGACCCGCCGCTGGGTATTCTGCCGGAAAAAGAAACCCCCTGATGCCACGCCGCGTCATCATCCATGCCGGATTCCACAAAACCGGCACCTCGACCATTCAGGCGACATTGCGTGAGAATCGCGTTGCAATGAAGCGGCACGTGGCACTACGGATGCGGTGGCATATGAAAGACCTTGTCGCCGCCACGCGCGGTTATTCGACATGGCGCGATCCGCTGACGATGATCAAGGTTCAGCACCGCTTTGGCCTGATGTTGAACGAACTGCCGGGGATGCCACGCCGCACGCTGATCATCTCGTCCGAAGAACTGGCAGGCCATTTGCCCGGCCGCGACGACATTACCGATTATTCTGCGGCACCTGTGCTGCTCTATGCGTTTTGGGAAATCGCAAAGGAACGCTTTCCTTCGGCTGAAATCTGCATCTATCTGTCGACCCGTGCGCCTGAACCCTGGTTGAAATCTGCGCACTGGGAACACGTCAAAGCGTCCAACATGGCCCTTGATTTTGACGCCTTCGCCGCCAAATATGCGCGCGCTGCGGACCTTGATGCGATGGTCGCAGACATTGCCAGCCGCGTTCCCGTAAAAGTGTATCACAAGCGCCTCGAAGACTGCGCAGACCTGCCTCTTGGCCCGGCCGCCCCCCTATTGAGCCTGTGCGATCTGCCTCAAGATGTCATGGCGTCCCTGACCCCCGCCGCACCGGCCAACCAACGGTTCGGTGACGATGTGCTGGAGGCGCTTTTGCAGATCAACCGCAACGTTCACGGGTCAGACGCGCGCAAAGCGGCCAAACAGATCATTCTTGAAGAGGCAAAACGCGCATGAAAACCCCGCGCTCTCACGGACGCCAATCCATCCGCCCGACGCTGAAACCGCGCGCCTTGATGGAAGACGCGCCCAGCTACGCGGATGTCTGGCAGGCGCGTGTCGTGACCCTGTTTCCGGACCTCTTTCCCGGCGTCTTGGGCGCCAGCCTGACCGGCAAGGCCCTGCATGACGGGCTGTGGCAATTGCACACGCACGACCTGCGTTCTTTTGGCATCGGAAAGCACCGCAATGTGGATGACACACCTGCGGGCGGGGGTGCCGGTATGGTCATGCGCGCCGATGTCGTCGGACCCGCGATCGAAGATGCACAGGCCCATGCGCGCGGGCGTTGGCCGATCCTTTACATGTCCCCGCGGGGACGCCGTTTTGATCAGGCCATGGCCCGTGATCTGGCTGATTGCGCAGGCGTAACCATGCTGTGTGGCCGGTTTGAAGGTGTTGATGAACGTGTCATCGAACACTACGGTATCACCGAGGTATCGCTTGGTGATTTTGTCATGACCGGCGGCGAATTGGCCGCGCAAGCGATGATCGACGCGACCGTGCGCCTTTTACCGGGCGTGTTGGGCAATGCTGACAGCACGGTCGAGGAAAGCCATTCCAACGGCCTGCTGGAGCACCCGCAATACACCCGCCCGGCGATCTGGGAAGGGCGGGAAATCCCGCCCGTCCTCATGTCGGGCAATCACGGTGAGGTCGCCAAATGGCGCGCCGCACAATCGCGTGACTTAACCCGCGCGCGGCGGCCCGATCTGTTGGTGTCAAAGGACGGCGCGTCCTAGCGCCGCCCTTTCGCGCGCATCAGACTGAAGCGGCTTTCTCCTTAAGGTAGGCATAAATCTCGTCTTTCAGCGCAAGACGTTGCTTGCGCATATCTATGAGATGAGCGTCGCTTGTCGGCTCCACATCCGTCTCTGCCCGGTGGATGGCGCGGTTCGTGGTGTGGTAGTCTTCCGACAGCTTGGCAAAGTGGTTGTCCGCCAGACGCAGCGCAGCCATCTGTTCTGCCAGTTCGGGGAATTCCTCGGTCAGTTCATGGGGTGTATGTGACATGGTGTCGTCCTTCATTTGTTGGTTTTGGATAAGGGAAAGTCAGGATTTGCGGGTTTCCGGATGCAGGGAAGACGCAAGGATATGGTCGCTTTTGTTCAGCACAGCCTCTGCCTGATGAAAGATCAACGGATCGGGCGGTGTGGCCACAGCGGTGTCCTTGTCGGGATATTCAAGCTGGGACAGAAAATGCCGCATGCATGTCAGGCGCGCGCGCTTTTTGTCGTTTGAACGGATGACGGTCCAAGGCGCATCTGCCGTGTCGGTGTAAAAGAACATCGCCTCCTTTGCCTCGGTGTAATCGTCCCATTTATCCAGTGATGCGCGGTCAATCGGGGACAGCTTCCAGCGTTTCAACGGGTCGGTCTCGCGACTGGCAAAGCGGGCTTTCTGTTCGTCCTGCGTGACCGAAAACCAATATTTGAACAGCTTGATGCCGGATCGGACCAACATGCGTTCAAATTCCGGCGTCTGGCGCATGAATTCGAGGTATTCGGTCGGCGCGCAGAAATTCATCACCCGTTCAACGCCCGCGCGATTGTACCAAGAACGGTCATAAAGCACGATTTCGCCCGCCGTCGGGAGGTGTTTGATATAGCGCTGGAAATACCACTGGCCGCGCTCTTCGTCGGTTGGCTTGTTCAACGCGACCACCCGCGCCTCGCGGGGGTTCAGATGTTCGGTGAACCGCTTGATCGTGCCGCCCTTGCCTGCCGCATCCCGCCCTTCGAACAGCAGCACAAACTTCTGTCCGGTCTCCTGCACCCAGTGCTGCACCTTCAGCAGTTCCACCTGAAGCGCCGCCTTTTCGGCCTCATAGGCGCGGCGGTCCAGCTTCTTGGCATAAGGATACGTGCCCTGCTCGAACCCGAGAATCGTATCCGTCTGGCCACCAGGTGCCTCTGCCCCGGTCATATTCGTTTTTGCAGCCATGCTGTTCCCCTCCGCTTCCTTTTGTCTGGCGACCTGAACATAGGGTCGCACGGCCAACGCAGCCTTGACGTGGATCAAGAAGACGCAGGAATTTACTGCATTTTTGGTCTCTTGATCCCGATGCGACCAGGCCCTATACCGCGCCTATCCGGAATCGCCTGACGCGACTCCGGTGCTTTGCGTTATGCGCAGGGCGGACAAGGAAAGATGATGCTACCTCCGGTGGGCCACTGCGGTGCAGCCCGAAAGACAGACCGAAGCTCTTGGATCGCGCAACAACA
Organism: Paracoccaceae bacterium; assembly: GCA_017854675.1. Classification (GTDB taxonomy): domain Bacteria; phylum Pseudomonadota; class Alphaproteobacteria; order Rhodobacterales; family Rhodobacteraceae; genus Sulfitobacter. The sequence continues at coordinate 7,249 of JAFMHE010000003.1, forward strand.
TTCGTGGAACACCACGATCATCATAGGAGAAGCGTCAGATGAACCTGATCGCAGAGATTGAAGCGGAACAAATCGCCGCTCTGGGCAAAGAAATCCCGGATTTCCGTGCCGGCGACACAATCCGTGTCGGCTTTAAAGTGACCGAAGGTACACGTACCCGCGTCCAGAACTACGAAGGCGTTTGCATCGCGCGTAACAACGGCAAAGGCATTGCCGGTTCGTTCACCGTGCGTAAAATCAGCTTTGGCGAAGGTGTTGAGCGCGTATTCCCGCTGCATTCCACCAACATCGACAGCATCACCGTGGTCCGCCGTGGTCGTGTACGTCGTGCGAAACTGTATTACCTGCGCGACCGTCGCGGTAAATCCGCACGTATCGTCGAGAATTCCAACTATAAGCCGAAAAAAGCGTAAGGGGCCCGGACCAATGAAAGCCGAAACACATCCCGAATACCACGTGATCAACGTCAAAATGACTGACGGTACGGTCATCCAGATGAAATCAACCTGGGGCAAAGAAGGCGACCAGCTGTCGCTTGATATCGACCCATCCGTGCACCCGGCATGGAACGGCGGCACAAGCCGTTTGATGGATACCGGTGGCCGCGTATCCAAGTTCAAGAACAAGTATGCAGGCCTGTCCCTGTAATCAGCACACTGCTGATCGAAATGAAAAGGCGCGCCCGGACCGGCGCGCCTTTTTTGCATTCTGCGACGTGCTTATGCTGCCAACAGCCGCGCACTGTGTCGCTTGATGCTGGGTCGCGCAGCATCACCATAGCTGTCGGGTGCATCGACCAGCTCGGGGAACAATTCATAAATTTCGTTGCGCGCGGTTTCTTCCAGACCGGGCAGGGAGAAACTGCCGGGATGATAGCTTTCTGACCATACGCCAGAAGCCATTACAAGCTGATGCTCTTCGAGTAACAAATGATAATAGGTCACACTCTGCACAGGCGCGCGGGTGATGGTATCGTCGTTCACCAGAAAATCTGCTGCGACGATGATCTCTTCATCTCCGAAATAGATTGCAGCGCGGAAATCATCGACCAGCATCCGGTGCTGCGGGGACACGCGCAAAGCCGCATCATTACCGATGCTGCCGGGTGCAAATTCGACTGGCGCGTGTTCTGCCAATCCGCAGACAGTGCGCGATCCGACCCAGACCAAGGGTTGCGGGCCGTGATCGCGTGTCAGGATCAGATCACCGGGCTCAAGGCTTTCGATGGGGCGCGGGCCATAAGGCGTCTCGATCTGTGTGCCATCGGCAAAACAGATGATGTTCTCGATCTCCGAAAACACGACCGTGGTGCCGTCAAGCAGCGTTGCCGTGCCCGACATGCCACCGGGCACTGAATCCTCGTCGATAATGTTAAGCGAGCCACCCAGCAATTGCCCGTTGAAATCCAGCGTGTCGCCAGTGGTTTCATCGCCTTCCCCGCCAATAATGGTGATCGTTCCACCACCAAGCTGTAGGGGATCAAACAAGAATGTATCATCGCCGTCACCACCCGATACCGTGTCCCACACACCTGCAAAAAAGGTATCGTTACCGGCGTCACCTGACAGGCTGTCCGCGCCGCCATCGCCCGACAGCGTGTCATTGCCAGCGCCCCCGCTAACGGTGTCGTCATCATCACCGGCTGCGACCACGTCATTGCCATCGCCCGCATTAATGACATCCGCATCATCCCCCAACGGGATTGTGTCGAATTGAATGTCGGTGAAATAGACCGCTTGCGGTGTATCGCCGCCGTTGTCGTAGGTCACGACGATCTGAGACACCGGGCCAGCAATCTCGATCAATGCAGAGGCCTGCG
>JAFMHE010000003.1:9426-10646 GCA_017854675.1 Paracoccaceae bacterium
AGTTCTTCGTTGGTTTGCACATCGGAATAACCGATAACGACCTCTATGCCGCCAGTGTCTTGCGTTGCGGGTCCGGTACGCAAGTCTTGCTCATCGGCAAAACCGCTCCAGTTGAAATCCAACGCGACCGAGGCGGACGAATTGACGTTGTCGCCCCCGTCCACCACTTCATTGCCCGGATCGCCTGTATAGCTGCTGTTGATGACGTCATCGCCTGCCGTGCCATCAACCACACCGTCGCGCACCGCATAGTCCGCGTAGGAGAACGTCACATCGCCAGCACTGGCATCCGGCACAGTATCATAGCTGGAGGTTTCGTAACTCCGTCCGGGGATCAATTCGATCTCTGACAGAGTGTACCAACCCGTGTTCACGCCGGAATCAATCCTGAATGTGACAAGCTGGAAAGTTTTCCCCGTCACCTGATCAACAAGCGTCCACGCTTCCTCGGCGTAGACATCTGCGGTGCCGCCAGCGACCCCGCCCACAACGGTCGTCGCGGTCGCAGTTTCACTTGCTGCGTCATCCAGCGTCTGGCCGTCAATCCCGGTCTGGTTGTCAGTGATGACAGCGGTGCCAACAGCCGTTGCCGGACCTGAATATGTGGTGATCCCGCCGATGACGTTGCTGATCACGCCAAGCGGGTCGAACTCATACAGATTTACGGTGTAGACGGGCATTTTACTGGTTCTCTGCGGTCTGGTTTTCTGGCACAGGCAGGGTTAATCGGATTATTTCCAATTTGAGGATAATCAAATTTAAAGGCGCCGATTGGCGCGCAATGTGTTCATTTCTGGGCACAATGCGGCAACATGAAGGCACAGGGGTGTCAGTCTCAAGAATGGAGACTGAAGGCTGATCAATTGCTGGTACATTGCAGTGACGGCCACACTTCCCAAACACGCAAACCCCACATATAGTGGCATCAACAATGCCCTGCACAAACGCAGGCGGTAAAGGGACAGCAGTATGGCGCATATCATCGTCGTCGGTAACGAAAAGGGCGGCGCGGGCAAATCCACCGTCTCCATGCATGTGGCGACAGCGCTCGCGCGGATGGGCAAAACGATCAGCGTGCTGGATCTGGATCTGCGCCAGCGCACTTTCGCCCGCTACATCGAGAACCGGCGCGCCTATAACGCAGAGGCTGATCTGACGCTGGCCTGCCCGGACATGTGTGAACTGCCGCAGGTCGAAGAAAGCGCATTGCGCCCCGGCGA
>JAFMHE010000003.1:10935-22882 GCA_017854675.1 Paracoccaceae bacterium
GTGCGCAACCGGATGGGTGCCCAGCGCATGGTCAACAAAGACAAGATGGAACGCGCGATTGCGAACCTGTCAAAACGCATCGGATTTCGGATTGCGCCGGGTTTTAATGAACGTGTGATTTTCCGGGAATTGTTTCCGCGTGGCCTGACGTTGCTTGATCTCAAGGACATCGGTGTCAGACAGCTCAACATCTCGAATGTGGCGGCGCGACAAGAACTGCGCGATTTGGTCAAAGCCTTGAAACTGCCGAATGTCTCGGTTGATTTCTAGGCGGTCTCATCTGGCATAGCTGCGCCGCAACAGCCAGATGTTCGATATGCACAAAGCACCGATTACGATACTGCCGCCCACCAGCGCGTAGGAGCCGGGGTCTTCTCCAACTACGACCCACGCAAGGATCGGGGCCAGAACTGATTCAAGCAAGACCAGCAAACCCACCTCGGCTGAGGTGATATAGCGTGGGCCAATCGCGATCAGAACGGAGCTGAACAGCACAAAGCCTGCATGGGCGGCCACCAACGGCACCTCTGATACAGGCATCGAAAACGGAGCCGCAAAGGGTGCAATCAAGAGCGCAGCACCCACATATCCCATGGCCACCCCCGGAACCATAGAAACCGCCCGCATATGACGCGCGGCGGTTAGTGCTGCTGCAAAAGAGGCCGATACCCCCAGGGCCAACAGGTCACCTGCGATATGGGCGTTTGCCGTTTCGCCCGACCCATAGGCAATGACAGCAAGGCCCGGCACCACAGCGGCGATGGTCAACAACGTGCGCTGGCTGAACGGTTCCTTGAGAAACAACCGGCTAAAGATCGCCGCGAAAACGGGCAACGACGCAATGATGAAAACAACGTTCGCCACCGAAGTCAGGCTTACTGCGAGGATAAACAGGACACCACTGCTGCCGACCCCGATCATATAGACCAGCCCATAGCGGCCCGTGCGCAGGACATCCGCAAAGGGTTTGATCCCTTTGGTCGCAAGGATCCACAGCAGGGTGATGCCGCCTGCAAGAAACAGACGCCAGAATGCGATGGCCAACGCATCGGCATCTATCAGTCTGACAAAAAGTGAATCCGGGACAACAAACAGCACGCCAAAGAACGTGATCAGCAGCCCCTTGGCTTGATCATTCATGTATTATCGGTGGGGCTATTTCAGGGACAAGTAAACCCCTGGAATGGTCTTCGCTGGCTCAAGTTTTCGCGCTTATCCTCGGGTCAGTTTGCGACCTATTGGATGTTGGCCTGACGCCATGAATAGCATTGATCTGCCGACCAAGATCACCCAGACTTGAGCCATGACACCGCTCGCGCTTTTTTTGGTTTCTCTCAACGTCGTTGTGTTCCTGATATGGAGCTTTCGGTGCTTTCGCATCTTGTTCAGGTTACACTGGCGTGCCGTTGCACGCATCGGGCGGCTCCCCGGACCGGTCGAGGCATTTTACGAAGTGCGCAACTGGCTGCGTGATCCATCGTTCGCACAAGAACGCCGGCAATTACTGTGGACAACGGCGATGATGGCGGGGTTTGGCATGTTGACGTCGTTTGCGATCGCACCCCAATCCTAGGCCATCATCAATACGTCTTGCGCCAGTTTTTTACAGCGCAATCCGCCAAGGGTTCAATTTCCCGTTCAATGTTGATAAGCACCAACGCAGGCCTCGCTATCGCGATTTGACGCTGCAGCGTCATTTTCCGTCGCAGAAGGAATATGAAGTCCACCTTAAATCCACCACTTTAAGGCTGCGAATACAGGCGAAAATGTGCAAAACTGGGACAATTTCCAAGTTCGGGGGTTGAGATTGACGCGTTAGGTCGCAATGTTGAGTAACACGACGCACCCGATTTGGGATGTGGAACAAAAGCAGGTCAACTGTATCACCGGCGCGCATCAATTCGCGCCACCCCGTAGCGGCAAAACTGCTGCTGCGAAACAGAGAGGAAGAACATGAATTTTTTGACACGTACCGGTAAGCCGCTCCCGCAGTCCATTCTGGATTCAGCACAAGCCGCTAAAAAAGATCCCGTTAACCGCCGCGAGTTTCTGGCGATGGCCAGCGCCTTTGGCGCAACGACAGCAACCGCATATGCGATGATCGGTATGCCAACACCCGCCAAAGCAGCCGCACATTCCAAAGGCGGCACCGTTCGCATGCAGATGGAAGTCCGTGCGCTAAAAGACCCGCGTACCTATGACTGGTCACAGATCGCGAACTTCTCGCGCGGTTGGCTTGAGTATCTCGCCATCTGGGAAAACGACGGTACATTCACCCCTGCCCTGCTTGAGAGCTGGGAAATCAACGACAACGCGACAGAGTACACACTGAACGTGCGCCAAGGCGTCAAGTGGAACAATGGCGACGACTTTACTGCCGAAGACGTGGCGCGCAACATCGAGGGCTGGTGTGACAAGTCGCTTGAGGGCAACTCAATGGCCGGTCGTTTCGCGACCCTCATTGACGAAGCAACGGGCAAAGCCATCGAAGGTTCCATTCAGGTCGTCGACAGCCACACCGTGAAACTGATGCTGCCCGTCTCTGACATCACGCTGATCCCCGGCATGGCGGATTATCCTGCGGCGATCACGCACAGCTCTTTCGATGCTGAAAACATGATAGAAAACCCCATCGGCACCGGTGCTTATCTGCCAGAGTCGCTTGAGGTTGGCGTAAAGAGCGTGCTGGTTCTGAACCCTGACCACACATGGTGGGGCACAGATGTCTACGGTGGGCCCTACATCGACCGTCTTGAGTACATCGACTACGGCACAGACCCATCCGCATGGATCGCCGCAGCCGAAGCTCAGGAAGTTGACGCGTTCTACTCCATGGAAGGCGAGTACATCGACATCATGTCCACGCTTGACGGCTGGGTCGAAAACTCCATCGCCACGGCGGCGACGATTGTTATCCGTCCAAACCAGTTGGCCGAAGTTGACGGCAAGATGCCTTATGCTGACAAACGCGTGCGTCAGGCCATCGGTATGGCTGTAGACAACGCTGTTCTGCTTGAGCTGGGCTATGCGGGCAAAGGTCTGGTTGCCGACAACCACCACGTTGGTCCGATGCACCCCGAGTTTGCGGAAATCCCGCCTCGCAAGGTTGATCCAGCTGCCGCAAAAGCACTGATGGCAGAGGCAGGCATGGCCGATTTCGAGCACGAGTTGTTCTCGATCGACGATGCGTGGCGCAAAGACACCACCGACGCGGTCGCAGCCCAGTTGCGCGATGCTGGCATTCCGGTGAAGCGGACAATCCTGCCCGGTTCCACGTTCTGGAACGACTGGACGAAGTACCCGTTCTCCTCAACGAACTGGAATGCCCGTCCATTGGGAGTCCAGATTTGGGCATTGGCGTACCGGTCTGGTGAAGCATGGAACGAGTTTGGCTGGTCCAACGCTGAGTTCGACGCGATCCTGACAGAAGCCTTGGCGACAGCCGACATCGAGAAACGTCGTGCGATCATGGCCAAAGGTCAGGCGATGATTCAGGACGAAGGCGTCACGATCCAGCCATACTGGCGTTCGCTCTATAACCACACCAAAGTAGGCCTGGTTGGCGCGGGCCACCACATCGGTTTCGAATACCACCCGGCACGGATGGCTTGGACCTCGTAATTCAGGTTCATTGAGACAGCAAAAGGGCCGCGTTCATCGCGGCCCTTTTTGTTTGAGCGCCCCGAAAACAACAGGGCGAATTAGACAGTGCGTAGATCGTTCAAGCGCACGACGGGGAAATGCAAAGCCTCGGTCATCAACTGCTCCGCATCGTGTTCCGACAGCCCGCTGCTACGCATTTGAAACAGGATGTCACGCAGCGCATCCAATACCTTTGTGACCAGCGCGTCATCGTGAACTTCGACACGCTCAACTCTCGCAAACCATGCCTCTTCGCGGATCAGGTCTTCGATCAACGGATCAATGACCGCGCCGCCGCGTCCGGGGTAGCGGTAAAACCCGACACCGCCCTTTTTACCCATGCGCCCCTCAGCCACCATGCGCGACAGGACTGGTGTAACGGGTGGCCCCTGACGCTGGCGGACAACATCCAGCCCGACCAGATCCTGTGCCTCACACGGGCCCATTGCGAACCCCCACGCCACTAGCACCTCATCCAGTTCCCAAGGGTTTGTGTGGTGGAAAAGAAGGATCTCGACCTCGCGCCAGAACGCATCCTGCAAGGACGCAACCAAAGCGTCATCTGTCATTTCGGACCATCAAGAAATCCACGATTGGCAATCACTGCCAGCAAGTCATTCAAGGATGAACTCTCGGTCCGGTTCGATGTGTTCACTTCGGCCTCTGCCTGCTGGTACAGGTTCTCTCGGGTGGACAGCAGGGATTTAAGCTGGGTCATCGCCTGCGGATTGCCCTCCATCGGCCGCAGGTCGCCCTGCGCACGCACGCGCTGCATGTGCTCTGCCGGGCTGGTCCTGATCCAGACTGTGTGGAACCGCGCCAAGAGGCGAGCATAGGTTGGCGGTTCCGCCACAAGTCCGCCCGCCACCGCAAGGATCACACGGTTGTGCTGTGCGCTCACGCGCTCCAGCGCTTCGGCCTCCAGCTTGCGATAACCTGCGTCCCCGTAGAACGCCATCACCTCTGCCAGCGGCATGCCAGCGGCACGTTCAACTTCGTCCTTCAACTCGACAAACGGGATATTGATCGCAGCCCCGGCCATGCGGCCCAATGTCGATTTCCCGGCCCCGCGCAGACCCACCAGACAGATACGCCCCGCCCGCAGGGCATTGGGGTTTTGCGGACCCAACAGATCAATCACCTGCTGCTGCAGATGCGAGGGCGCCGCCGCATAAAGCCCTGCTACGCGCTGTGCGTCTTGATCAGGCGTCACTGCCTCTGCCAGCAGCGCATCAATCTTGACACCCAAGGCTGACGCAACACGGTGCAGCAGTCGCACAGAAATATTGCCATCCCCCGCCTCAAGCTGTGCCAGATAGCGCGGCGACACACCCGATTTTTCCGACAGAATCCTGCGTGGATAGCCGCGCAATTTACGCACTTCGGCCACGCGCACGGCAAGCCTCGCAATCAGGCGCTGCGCGTCATCACTATGGTTCGGCTGCGGGTCAGGCATGACGTTCATCTTGGCGGGCACCTATGGCAACGGTTTTACATTAAGCGTCGTCAGCCTAAGCTAATCTGCGCTTCGATGATGTCACGTAATTCTTCAGGCACCTGCTGGCTTTTGAATTGGTCGGCTATCATAAAGACGCAGGTGAACATCCCAGAAAAGCACAACTTGTCGTTTTGGCGCCCCTCCACTTTGAAGGTGATTGATTTGTTGCCAAGTTTGATCGGCGCGGTCGCACAAAGGAGCTTGTGGCGCGGTGTAACGGGGCTCACGAAATCCATTTCAAGACGCACAAATGGCGTGCCGATGTTGCGATCCACCTCAAGCTGGAACCAGCCATCACCGTCGAAATGGGCCTCCCACCATGCATTGATGGCGTCCAGCGCGAAATAGGGCAGCCGTGCGGTATAGGCGATGCGCGCCGGGTCGCAATCGCCCCACGTCACATTAATTGTATGCACAAAACGGTCAGCCATCAGCTAGTAGGTCTCGACGTGATAACGGCCGTCTTCGCGCATTGTATCGCGCAGCGCTGTCCATTGCTGGCCGGTGCTTTCGGCAATGGTGCTCATGGCCTTTTCAACGCCTTCCTCCATGCCGCGCAGACCGCAGATGTAGATATGCAATTTGGGGTCCTGCAATAGGTTCGCCACCTCATCCGCTTCGGCGACCATACGGTCCTGTACGTATTCCTTTTCAACGCCCTCTTGACGGCTAAAGACCAAATGCTGCTTCAACAGGCTTTCAGGCACCTTCTTGAGGGGTCCGAAATACGGCAGGCTGCCCGGTGCGCGCGCACCAAAGAACATGGTCATGCCGCCTGTCGCCCCCGCCCTTTGCCGCTGCATCGTGAAGGCCCGCATCGGGGCCGACCCGGTTCCGGTACAGATCAACAACAGATGCGCGTCAGGTGTGCTCGGCATCAGGAATGTCGCGCCAAATGGTCCGGTGACGTCCACCTGCGCGCCTTGTTTCAGATCACACAGGAAGTTCGAGGCAAGCCCCCCCTCCTCGCGTTTCACAGTCAGCGAGATGTTGTGGTAGCCGGGCCGTTCGCCGTCGCGCGGGCTTGAGACCGAATAGAGCCGAGGCAGATGGGCATTGCCGTCCGCATCGGTGCCGGGCGGGATGATACCCACCGACTGCCCCTCAAGCACTGGAAACGGCAGCGCGCCGGGGTCCAGAATAATGTGGCGCACGTCATGGTCGGGATCGTCCGTCAGGCGGTAATTGCCCTGCACGGTCATTTTGGCGGGTTTTCCAAGGTTGTACATATTGATCGCTGGTTTGCCTGCGCTGGCGGGCGCACGTGCCTTGCCGCCTGCCCCTTTGTGCGCCTCTGCCAAGAGCGCCTCAATCGGGTCAACCTTAGCATCCTCAGCCGGGGCAATCTCGATATCCGCCTGCTCTGGCAGTTCGTCCATCTCGTATTGTTCGGCCAGCGTATAAGGCGTTTCAACAACGCGCCATTCGTCGATGGACCCCGTCGGACACACCGGGATGCAATCCATACAAAAGTTGCAGATATCAGCATTTACCACGACATTGTTGTCATCATGTTCGATCGCGCCGATGGGGCAGGTATTCTCGCAGGTGTAGCAGCGGATACAAATTTCGGGGTCGATAAGATGTTGTTTAACGGGTTTGTTCACGCGCTGATCCTTTGACGAAAAGGCGGGGTGAACCCCGCCCTACATGTTTGCCGTAGGGCGGGGTTCACCCCGCCACAATCTTCACGCCATGTGCAGTTTCACATACTCGAAATCGCCCGGTTTGTTATCGATCCCGACCTTGGGTGCAGCAATCCATGACGCATATTTGCCCGGCTCGAAACACGGCACCATCAGGGACTGGATGTAATCACCATCCGCCTTGGTTGGCAGCCATTCATCGCGACGCTTGTGCCACGCGTCAGCCGATATGATCGCGCCATCAGGATCAACCGCAACGGCGCTGAACACGCCAATCTGGCGGTGGAACCCTTCGTGCGGGAGTTTGAGTTCAAATTCGATCCCGGACTTCGCAATCAGCTTGTTCCAGCGTCCGACACCACCTGCAGCATCGCGGATATAATCATCGCGCAAACGCATGTTGATCGCAGTCAACGCCGGGACATCTTCGGTCAGAATCTTACCATCCTTGATCGACGTCACTGCATAGGTATCATTTTGCAGCTTGTGATCATCGTCAATCCGCTGCTCCATATAGCGGCCCTTGATGCCGTAGTTGAATGCGTTGGCGGCGTTGGTCGACACCTCCTGTCCGAACAGATCAAGCGATAGCGTGTAGTGCAGGTTCAGCTTTTTCTGGATTGTCGGCAGGTCGATGACGCCCAGATCACGGATTTTGTTGATGTCATGCGGATCGGTAATGCCCGCCTTGTTCATCGCCTCAAGCGTCGCTTGAATGGTGCGGCCCACGCCAGTTTCGCCCACAAACATGTGGTGCGCTTCTTCGGTCAGCATGAAGCGGCAGGTACGTGACAGCGGATCGAAACCGGATTGCGCAAGGCTCTCCAGCTGCATTTTGCCATCGCGGTCTGTGAAATACGTGAACATGAAGAATGACAGCCAATCCGGCGTTTCCTCGTTGAACGCGCCCAGCATGCGGGGGCTGTCCTCGGAACCCGACGAGCGGACGAGCATGTCATCGGCTTCCTCACGACCATCGCGGCCAAAGTATTTTTGCAGCAGATAGACCATCGCCCAGAGGTGGCGACCCTCTTCGACGTTCACCTGAAACAGGTTGCGCATGTCATATAGCGACGGTGCGGTCAGACCAAGGAAGCGTTGCTGTTCAACCGACCCCGGCTCTGTGTCGCCTTGGATCACGATCAGGCGTTTCAGCATGTTGCGGTATTCACCCGGCACTTCCTGCCACGCGGGTTCGCCCATGTGTTCACCCATAGGGATTTTGCGATCTTCGACAGCGGGGGCCAGCAAAATGCCCCAACGGTATTCGGGCATCTTGACGTAATCGAACTTGGCCCAGCCTTTGGGGTCAACACTGACCGCTGTGCGCAGATAAACCATCGATTCCTGAAAATTCTGGGGGATCAGATCATTCCACCAGTTGATATAGCCGGGGTGCCATTTTTCCAGCGCTTTCAGCACCTTTTTGTCCTCGGAGAGGCCCACGTTATTCGGGATTTGCGTGTCGTAGCTTACGTTGATCAAGTCGAGCATTTTGAAACTTCCTCTGTTGTCTGGGGTCGGTGCGCATGAATGCACACCCTACGGGTTGCTGTAGAGTGCGCATTCATTGCGCACCTTGGGTTTTACACCCGTTCCATGTTGTATTTCCCACGCACACCGGTGCCGTACCGCTGTAATGCGCCCTCTTCTCCAACAGCATTGGGCCGCTGGAATATCCAGTTCTGCCATGCTGTCAGACGTCCAAAAATCCGGGTTTCCATCGTCTCTGGTCCGGCAAAGCGCAGGTTCGCCTCCATGCCCGTCATTGCATCGGGGCTGAAACTGGCGCGTTCCTCCATGAACAGACGCACCTCGTCCTCCCAATCAATGTCATCAAAGGCGTAGGTAATCAGGCCCAGTTCGTCGGCGTCCTCCGCCTCAAGCGGCTCACCGATTGAGCTTTTCAGCTTTTCGATCTGCTCGGGCGTGCCCAGAAACCGTGTCTGCAGCCGTGTCAAATGATTGCCCATCGGGTAGCTGCCAAAGTTACCTTCGGACATCGTGACCGTCGCCAAGGCCCGGTTGTCGCCGTCAAAGTCCTCAAGCATCATATAACTGCGGTCGACGGCCCAAAGCAGTTCCGCCAGCGGCCCGGCAAAGCATGATCCATGCTCTACAATCGCGACCAATGACCGCGATGTCATATCAATGCGCTTGAGCACACGCTTCCAATATTGCGTCACCTCGTTCGCCAACCAGTGATCCGCATTGCTCAGCATCAATGCCTCATGGGCAATGACCAGATCAGGGTCGCCTTGGGTCTGAAATTCAATCAGGCCCAGTTCTTTTTCGTTGTTGCGCAAGTGCAGGATCGCATCATCCAACTCTCGCGCGCAGCGCAGCATCCACGCGTCAGCCCCTTGTGCCGTAAAGGCGTCCATGTCCGCAGGTGCGGCGTCTGATGGCCCTTTCACCGTCACGGTAGGCCGTCCTGCCGCACGGTTAAGAGCCACTTCAACCGTGGAATACGACACCGCATCGTCGGAAAAGTTACGCGTGATGGGCGTTAAAGTGATGCCTTGCGCAATGTCGGCCTTGGTGGAAGATGCCGCCAAAGCCTGCGCGCGTTCCTCGACTTTCGCGTCAAAGGTGGAGTTCGGAAACACCTCGTCCACCAGCCGCCACTTCACGGCGCGCTTGCCTTTCACGCCCTCTTCGATGGAGCAAAACACATCCGCCAGATCGCGGCGCACTTTGCGTTTGTCGGTCACACGGGTCAGTCCGCCAGTGCCGGGCAAAACCGCAAGCAAGGGCACCTCTGGCAAGGACACCGACGACGTGGAATCGTCTGTCAGCATGATGTGGTTGCAGGCCAGCGCCAGTTCATAGCCGCCTCCCGCACAGGCACCTTTAACCGCGCAGATGTAATTCTGCCCGCTGTCGGCCAATGCCGCTTCATAGGTGTTGCGCGTCTCATTGGTGAATTTGCAAAAGTTGACTTTGTGGCTGTGGGCCGCGCCCCCCAGCATGCGGATGTTCGCGCCTGCGCAAAACACCTTGTCCTTGGCCGATTGCAGAATAATGACCTTCACCTCTGGGTGTTCAAAACGCATTCGCTGAACCACATCAGCCAGTTCAATATCTACGCCCAGATCGTAACTGTTCAGCTTTAGCTCGTACCCCTCGAACAACCCGCCTTTTTCATCAACATCCATCGAAAGCCGCGCAATCGGGCCGTCATAGTCGATCTTCCAATGCCGGTATTTTGACGGGTCTGTCTGGAAATCAATCGTCTGCGTCATGAGACAGCCTTTTACTGGATATGCGTACGGTTTAAGGAACTATAATTCATTTAGTGCGCGGTATTGCCATAGCCAGTGCCGATTTCAGTAATTATCTGCATTATAATGCAGTCAATTGACCTTCCGCCGCGGCTTCGGTCTTGGCAACGCGCGTAATCCATTCAGCGGTCGTGGTCCCAAGAATCGTTTGGTCCGCGGGGCAGCGCGCCAGATGCTGCCGGACCATCCCGCACAGCCGCTGTGTCGCGCGGGGCCTGTCCATCAACAGCTTGAGGCGCGCATTGGCGAGTTGGATAATCGCCTGAACCATTTCACGTTCAGGGGATGGAATTGGGGTGTGCATCCACACTGCCTCAAGAACTTCGTGACACTCCCAAAAGAAACCCGCGTTGAAATAGGAAATGCCTGCCTGCCACGCCATTGTGTCATGCAGGTCTTCGACGCGGACGCTTGAGGGCACAGTGGCTTTTATCGCATCAAACCAGTCTTCGGGGTGGCGCGCATTCTGGCCCGGCACATAGGCATGGGGTGGCATCGGGATCGCCGCCCCACGCATCAGGCAAATGCGACCTGTTGCTGTTCCAACCGGTGCAAGCGTGCGCAGAATTCCGCGATGGCAGCGTCTGTTTGTGCCGCACATTCGAACTGCGGCGCGTGACCGCAACCGTCAAGGATCAGAGTTTCAACCGGGGAATATATCCGATCTTCGATCTCTGTGATCTGCGCCAAAGACCCGTAAGGATCGTTCCGGCCCTGAACCACCAAAACCGGAATGCGCCAGTGATCAATCACATCCGCCACATTCCACGCCGCATAGGCGGGGTCGGTCCAGACATCATGCCATCCGTAAAACGCCATGTCAGGGTCACGGTGATAGCGCCCCAGTTTCGGTTTCAAATCGCCGTCAACGTAAGCCAGTTTTGCCGCAGCAATTGCGCTCAAGCCTTGCGGTTCCGTAAAGAAATGTGGCGCGATCAAGATCAGCCCACGCACCCGCATATCCGGCACTGAGCCCGCGTAAATCGCGGCGATGGTCGCACCGTCAGAATGACCCAGCAGCACGGTTTGCCGAATGCCTGCCGCATCCAGAACCGGGCCAAGCACATCCAATGCCTCGCGCGTCTGGAAATCGAGCGGGCGCGGCAAGGTGGCCGCACCTGATCCGCCATAGCCCGCACGGGAATAGGCGAACACGCCAAAGCCTGTCACGGCGGCCAGCCGATCAGGCACGTCCTTCCATTGCGCAACACTGCCTAACCCCTCGTGCAGCAAGACAAGCGTTGGCGCGTCCGCAGGCGCAGGGCCTATGCAGCGGTATTCAAGTGCTGCGCCATCAACCTCGATCTGCCCTTGAGGGGCGTTTTTCCAATCAATGGGCATTACGCATCCTCACGCAGTTTGAACCGCTGGATTTTCCCGGTCGCGGTTTTGGGCAGATCCTCGACGATCTCGATCCAGCGCGGGTATTTCCACAGGCCGATCTTCTGCTTCACGTGGTCTTTCAACTCGGCTTCCAAAGCGGCGTCAGCCTTACCAGTTTGCAGGACAATGAAAGCCTTTGGCTTCTCCAACCCTTCAGCGTCCCGCTTGGCCACCACGGCGGCCTCCAGCACTGCAGGATGGCTGCTCAAAGCCCCCTCAACCTCAAAGGGAGACAGCCAGATGCCGGACACTTTGAACATGTCATCTGTGCGCCCACAATAAATCAGCCGCCCGTCCGCGCGCCGCTCGTATTTGTCACCAGTGCGGGTCCAAACCCCTTCGAACGTCATGCGGGATTTGTCGCGCTGGTTCCAATAGCTGTTGGCCGCCGATCCGCCGTTGACCAACAATTCGCCAATCTCGCCGACAGCGACCTCTTGTCCTGCCTCATCCACCAGCCGCAGGTCATAGCCCGGAACCGCAACGCCGGACGT
>JAFMHE010000003.1:23189-24789 GCA_017854675.1 Paracoccaceae bacterium
ACGGACAAGGGGAAAGTCATGGCGTTGCCAAGACCGTAGGCAAAAAAGAACTTGGCCGCAGAGAGCATCGTATCGGTTTGATTTATACCCAGCACCTGCGCGCCATAGGTGTCTGCGGTCGCGCGCAAGGCAGAGTGCACATGCGCGACCCCTTTGGGCTGACCGGTCGAGCCGGAGGAATAGAGCCAGAATGCGACCTCATCTGGACTGACAGCACAAGTTGGCGCAGGGGTCGCGTCTGTGATAAAATCATCATAGCGCGTCGTGCCTTCGGGTGCGTCACCGATGATGACAACCCGCCGCAGATAGGGGTTGCCCGCAACGGCAGGTGCAACCACGTCCCAAAGCGGTGCGGAAACAAATAGGATCGCCGCCCGTGAATCGCGCAGGATCGCATCATAGACCGGGGTCGCAAGCAGCGTGTTCAGCGGGACGGGAATGATACCTGCTTTGAGCGCGCCAAAAAACAGCTGCGGAAATTCGATCTGGTCCAACACCAAAAGTGCCGCTCGCTCTTCGAGGTGGATACCTGCGCGGATCAAGGCGCCGGCGACGGTTTCAGCGCCGTTAGCCAGTTCAAGATAGCTCAGTGTGCGCCCGGTTTCCGCCTCAAGATAAGCGCAGTCAGCCCCGCGCCCCTCGTGCAGATGACGGTCCACAAAATAGCTGGCTGCATTTGCTGCAGTTGTTAGCATAACCGGCTCCTCCCTCAGCTAGACTTGCACCAAGGTGCACTTTTAACAATCCAGCGCGACAGCTTGTGCATTTTAATGCAATCCTAGCTTGGCAACAAAAACAACGTGATCGCCGGAAAGGTCACGAGCAGGATCACACGCAGGATGTCGGACCCGACGAAATACATCACGGCCTTGTAAGTCTCTGTCATAGGAGTTTCTCGGTCCATGGAATTGATGATGAACAAGTTCATCCCTACCGGCGGCGTGATCAACCCGACCTCGACAACAATCAACACAAGGATGCCGAACCAGATCGCCAAATGCTCTGGCGACATGCCGAAATCCATCGCCGTGATGACCGGGAAAAAGATCGGCACGGTCAACAGGATCATCGACAGACTGTCCATCAGACAGCCAAAAATCAGATAGAACGTGAGGATCACGCACAGCACAAAGATCGGGCTATAGCCTTGGGTCACGACCCAATCCGCCATGAATTGCGGCACGCCTGACAGCGCCAGAAAGCCGTTATAGAAACTTGCACCCAATACGATGAAAAAGATCATTGCCGTGGTGCGCGCCGTGCCCATCAGGCTTTGCCCCAACACGCGCCAGTTCAGGCTACCGGACATGAGTGCCGCAAAACCAGTTGCTGCGGCACCAACGGCGGAGCCTTCGGTGGGGGTGAACCAGCCTGCATAAATACCACCCACCACGACCACAAAGATCGTCAGTACCGGCCAACAGTCGGCCAGCGCGCGGAACCGTTCCGCCATCGGGATCGGCTCACGGGTGCCCGCCGCATCAGGGTGTAGGCGCACATAGACCGAGATCGTCAGCATATAGCCGATGGCGGCCAGAATGCCGGGAACAAAGGCCGCCAGAAACAGCTTTGCGATGTTTTGCTCTGTGATGATCGCATA
>JAFMHE010000003.1:25032-38271 GCA_017854675.1 Paracoccaceae bacterium
CGCCTGTGACATCCCCGACAGGGTTGCGAATTGGCCCATCAACAGGAACATCGGAATGATACTCAGCGAATAGCTGGAAAAGGTTGTGTAGGTCTCCGACTTCATCTTGGCCAGAAGCGGTGTGGGGTTGCCCCCCATCGCGAAATACCAGCCGCCAAACCCGCACAGCAACATCGCAAGCCCGATGGGCGCGCGCAAAAACACCATCAGCAACAGGAAAGGGAAGGACCAAAAGCCAAGTTCTAGACCGCTCATCTCAGTGCTCTCCATGCTCTGACGGCAGGAAGCTCTCGTCTTTGACCGCCTCGCTGATGCGCATCACCGCGCAGTATACGGCAGTGATACACGCCACGACGCCGGCGCTAAAACTGGCCGCATAGGCCCACCATAACGGAAATTGCAGGAACAGCGTGGTTTGTCCGTTGCGGATATACCGCTCCATCCCGCCATATAGCTGGATTATGATCAGCAAGATAACGGCTGCAAGGACCACTTCCCAAAAGGCCGCGATCCAGCGGTTGCTGCGCCGTCCAAGGAACGAAGTGAACACATCGACGGTGGCATGCGCCCCGTAAAGTTGGCAAATCGGGAGGAAAGAAAAAATCGCGAAGGCAACGCCCGCCTCAAGTAACTCATAGCTGCCGTTGATCTCTCCGACACCCAGATCCAGCAGGGCTTGGGAAAGCCATGTGAGGCTGGTGTTGAAAAAATCGGCGTGCAGCATTTTGTTTATCGACCGCCCGACAATCGACAGGGTCGTAAGCACAATCAGCGCGATCAAGACGGCACCCCCGACCAAAGCGGTCAGGCGGGCAAGGAACGGTATCACGCGGTGCATGCGGGTCTCACAAATAGGCAGAATCATCTCTGCGGCGGCAAAAACCGCCGCAGAGCGTTAGATTGCGAAATGGCTTAGTTGTCGTAAGCCGCCATCAAGGCCTTGGCTTCATCAATCAGCGCCTGGCCGTCGATGCCCTTGCTGTTCATGTCAGCAATCCATTCCTCATAGATCGGCTGCGAGACGTCGTTCCATGCCTGCAGATCGTCCCCGCTGACCGTGACGATGTTGTTACCACGATCCACAGCCAACTGGCGCGCAGGGCCATCACTGTCCGATTGCGTGCCGCCCGCAAAGATCGAGAACTCAAGACCGGAGTTGTCGTCGATCACTTTCTGCAGATCGGCTGGCAGACCTTCGTAGCGGTCTTTGTTCATCGCCAGAACAAAGGTCAGAACATAAAGCGCGTTGCCCTCAAATTCGGTGTGGTTCGACACCAGTTCCGGCACTTTCAGCGATGCGGTCACTTCCCACGGAATGGTTGTTCCGTCGATCACGCCTTTTGACAGACCTTCAGGCACCGCAGGGACCGGCATACCAACAGGAGTGGAGCCCATTTTTTCAAGCAGTGAATTGACCAGACGCGAGCCGCCACGAATTTTCAGGCCTTCCATGTCCGCAGGGGTTCTTACCTCTTTGTTGACGTGGATCATGCCGGGACCGTGGACCCATGTGCCAAGGATATGAACGTCCTTGAATTCGGTATCTTTCATGTGCTTTTCGAACATCTGCCAGTAGGCCGACGATGCCGCACGTGCGTTTGTCATAATGAACGGCAATTCGAACACTTCGGTGGAAGGATAGCGGCCCGGTGTATATCCGACCACTGTCCACACGATGTCAGCAACGCCGTCAATCGCCTGGTCCATCAACTCGGGCGGGGAGCCGCCCAATTGCATCGACGGATACCGCTCGACCTTGATACGGCCATTTGATGCCGCTTCGACGTTGTCTGCCCAGACGTCCAGAACCAGCTTTGGCACATTCGCCTGTGGTGGCAGGAATTGGTGCATGCGCAGCGTGACTTCTTGCGCCATGGCCGTGCTTGCCATCAGACCAATTGCGGCGGCACTGGCCAGCCCCATGAATGCTCTGCGTAAAATCATTATCGTCTCCCTAAAAGTTGTGCGATGGCCGCCAGTTCAAACGAGCGATCCGTTATTTTGTCGAATGACCCTAGATTGGCGCAACGCGCGCTGCAATTCGGGGCCACCCCGTTCGGCCATAGTGATGATATCCGCAGCCTGTTCAACAGGAACTTGCTTTTTCTGCACAACCACAGGCGTCCAACATCCCCGGACCATCATCTGGCGCGCCACCCATCGCCGCATAAAGAGCTGGCTAGTAGATTGAAGAATATGGGTAAATTTGTCGAGACGCCTGAACACTGAGGCATCTGGTTGATCAAACATATGTGATGGAAGTGGTGGCGTTACCTGGATTTGAACCAGGGACCTAACGATTATGAGTCGTTCGCTCTAACCAACTGAGCTATAACGCCATCGGCGCGTGAACTAAGACAGCACCGTGATGCCGTCAAGCACAAACGTCACCGTGGGTGCGCGCAAATCATTTGGCGCAAACGCTTCTGTGCGATTTGAGCAAAAATATTCCCCGCAAGCCTCGCGGTTTCTTTCGATACGTAGATTGCAAGCTTGTCGCGCTGACACCGGTACGCGTAGCCAGAAAATGCAGGAAGAATGCTCAATTGAGGCAAAAGAGACAGACTTTCCGGTCCCTAAGGCACATTGCAGCCACATTTTCGTGCTTTGTCATTCGTGGCAACAAGGCATGTCAGGCTCTGCTCCGGTGCGTTGTCAGGGTGCATGAGCCGGTTGGCAGGATGGATGGACACATGGATTTGATCAAACGATAATTACTAAATTTTAAGGTTTTCTGCTAAACAACACCTGCATGACACATGTCAAACGCAACAATCCCAAATTCAGACCAAGGCGCATACCGATATGAGCTCAAATATTTTACCAAAGAGGGGGTTAAGCAAAATGACGGCGCTGAAACTCACTATTTTTACCGCTACCCAAATTTCAACCGCGACACATTATGCCATAATCGACGTTGCCCCTGCGGCAAACGCGACCAAGCCCGAGCACGAAGATTGTATTTCCCTAAACGCAGCCACTCGCGCGCGTTACCGCGCCCAGCGCACGTTTTCCAACCAAGGGACTGTCAAGGCAACTGTCAACTGGCGCATCCCGTTGCCGACCAATGACAACATGGCACCCTTGCGGGCCTGAACCGTGACTAATGCGCAGGTGCCGATACCACATCCAACAGGCTGCGACCGCCATCAATCACCATGATCTCACCGGTCATGAAACCTGAACTGTCGGCAGCAAGGAACTGAACCGCCTCGCACAACTCATTCGGGGCGGCAATACGGCCCAGCGGTGTGTGTTCGCGGATGTTATCACGCCATTCCCTGTTGTCTGCTACCAGATTGCGCAATGAGGCGCTCATCACCGAGCCAAAGGCGATGGCGTTCACTCTGATCCGGTGCGGTGCAAGAACGACAGCCATCGAACGGGTCATTTGTTGCAGCGCTGCCGCCGCGATGGCGTGGCCCATCAATTCCGGCTGGATTTGGCGTGCGGCCGTTGAACTGAGGTTGATGATCGCCCCTACCTGCCCCTCTGGCTGGTTCTCTGCCTGCTTGATCATGCGTTTGGCGACATATTGTGACAACTGCAGCGCCGTTATCAAGTTCTGTTCCAACAGATTTTCAACAGACCGGTCTTCGAGATCAAGAGCATCGGTCACCTCGACCTTACGTGCGGCGTTGACCAGAATGTCGACCTGCTCAAAAGCGTCGATTGTGGCAGAGACAAGATTTGCGATGGTCAGACGCTGGCGAAGATCACCCGCAAAAATCCGCACGTTCCCGTCTTCTGGCGCATCTCCGAATTCTTCAACAAGATTTTTCTCATCCACGTCCGCGCAAACAACGTTCGCGCCTTTGTCAGCCAGATGCCGCGCTATCGCAAGCCCGATACCGGATGCGGCACCTGTCACGATGGCTGTTTTACCTTTAACCGAGAAAGACATCGCGTCACTCCTTGCCGCTAGCGGCGGCGTTTGGTCGTGGGCCGGGATGCATGAAAAAGCTTGAAACGCGCATCGCCGCCAATCTCTTCTACATGCGCAAAGCTCTTTTTCAGTTCAGCCTCATAGGGCAAATGCCGGTTTGCCACCATCCACAGCGTGCCTTGCGCAGACAAGATACGCGCTGCCGCCGCAACAAATGCCTGACCAATTTGCGGCTCTGCCGCGCGGCCCGTGTGAAAGGGCGGGTTCATCACGACAACATCAATGCGCGCATTAGGGGCCCAATCGGTCGCGTCTGACCAATGAAAAACAGCGCGCGGATCGGTTACATTACGGCGTGCACATTCCAGCGCCATGTGCCCGGCCTCAACCAGATGAACTTCGGTTACGCCAGGACGGGTCAGGATATGTGCAGACAAAAATCCCCAACCGGCACCCAGATCGGCAACGGCGCCTTTCAGCGTTTCAGGCAGCGCATCGGCCAGCAAAGCCGAGGCAAGATCGACATCATCCGCTGAAAAAACACCCGGCGCGGTCCAGAACCCACCAGCGGTCTGCGACGGCCCTTGCGCCCAATCCGCAAACTGATCAGCGGCCGCAGATTCGATCCAGAACAGCTTGCCATGCGCCTTGGACACCGGCCCTTGCACGCTCACCCGCGCCCGGATGTGGCGCAGCAAGCTATCGACGCCTTCGTTCTTCTGGCCATCAATGATCACCATGCCCTCACTGACGGCACAGGCTTGTGCGATCATCGCGCGGGCTTCGGCCTTGGCGCGGGGCAGACAGACAACAACGGCTGCATAAGGGCCATTCGCGTCGGTAACAGCCGAAAACCCGCGTGCCGCCCATTGGTCATAGGCCGGTTTGAAATCGTGAATGATGTCCGTCCGCTCAGGGTCAAATCCCTCCAGATCAACGTCCACAGAAGGCTGAAAAACAGCAAAACGACCTTCCTCCGGCAGGACAAGGCCCCCGCCGTTCAGTGCCACCTGCAATCGGGCATCAATCACGCGTTATTCTTCTTTTTCCATAGTGCATTGCAGCGGATGCTGGTGGCGGCGTGCAAAATCCATCACCTGCGCCACCTTGGTTTCCGCAATCTCGTGGCTAAAGACACCAACGACCGCGAGGCCCTTTTTATGCACCGTCAACATGATCTCGAACGCTTGCGCGTGGTTCAGACCAAAGAACCTTTCCAACACATGCACGACAAATTCCATCGGAGTGAAGTCATCGTTAAGCAACATCACTTTATACAGCGGTGGCCGCTTTGTCTTGGGCTTGGTTTTAGTGAGAAGGTCGGTCTGGTCATCATCGCCAGTTCCCGCAGCCATCACTGTCTGAGCCGTCATGATGTCGTCAAGGCGCATTGCTGCTCCTGATAATTGGGGTGCATATTCGTGAGTCTTGTCCGGCTTATATAACCCCACAGGCTGTTTAGAAAAGAGGTTCGTTCAAAATGACTGCGCGTATGGGTAAAATCGGCTTCGACGGGGATGGCACACTTTGTCATCTTAAAGGCTATTCCGGGCTTTTTCCGGCGGGCCATTCCACCGAGGATCCTTTGATAGTCGCTGAAGGCCGGCGGGCCATTCCACCGAGGATTCTTTCGATAGTCGCTGATGGACCACCTTTATTTCAGTGCATTGCATAGCCTTGTCGCGCCTCGTGATCCGTTTGCAGAGGTTTTGCACGCCCCACGACTCGCTGTGCCGTCCATTTCACAACAAGGCGACGCGCCACATTCGTGCCACATTGTTGACACAATAGCCTCTTTGGTGTGGCGGCACCGCAAGACCCCCAAATGTGGACAAACCGCAAGAGAAATTTCGCCTAACTCCCTTAAGTATAAGGGTTTATCGAAACCGGTCTTTGTGATACCTTTGTGATAATAAATGCGGCCAGTTGGAATTAATCCGGCGGTCAGAGGCAGAATATAAAGGCAGGTAATCATGAAGGCGCGACGTCTATCGTCGGCCCGTGTCGGGCTATTTTTTGTAGCGGCAATTTGGCTTCTGGTCATTGTGCCATTGAGCGCAATGGCAGCGCCCTATGCCGCCTATGTTATTGATGCGCGCACCGGTAAGGTTCTGCATGCCCGCAATTCCGACACCCGGCTTCATCCTGCATCGCTGACCAAGATGATGACACTCTACATCGCATTCGAAGCAATCAAGCGCGGCGAAATTTCGCTTGATACTAAAGTCACCATTTCAAGCAAGGCTGCTTCTGAGCCGCCCAGCAAACTGGGCTTGCGGCCGGGCCAGAAAATCGCCCTGCGGTATCTGATCCGCGGCGCTGCGGTGAAATCCGCCAATGATGCGGCGACAGCAATTGGCGAAGCGATCTCGGGCTCGGAGGCAAAGTTTGCGCGGCGGATGAACCGCACCGCTGCTGCGTTGGGAATGACCAGAACGACATTCAAGAACATGCACGGCTTGACCGAGGCAGGACACCTGTCGACGGCGCATGACATGACAATTATGGGGAGGCATTTGTTATATGATTTTCCAGAGTATTATAACCTATTCTCCCGCAAAACAGCGGATGCGGGTGTGCGGACAGTATCCCACACCAACAGTCGCTTTTTGAATGCGTACAAAGGCGCTGACGGGATTAAAACCGGGTACACCCGCGCTGCCGGCTTTAACCTGACCGCTTCTGCGGAACGTGGGAATGAACGTATAATCGTGACGGTGTTTGGCGGAAAATCGACAACATCACGCAACCAACAAGTCGCAGAATTGATGGACCTGGGGTTTCGCCGTGCGCCCTCCAGCGCGCCGCTGCGCAAGCCCAGCGCGCCAGTTTATGCTGACGTAGAAACAGAACCAAGCGCAAATCCCGGTTCAACTGTCGGCGGTCAAGGCAAGACGATCCGGCTTATTGTCGCTGTCAAAAAATCCCTGCGACCCAAGCTGCGCCCGGGCTCCGAAGCGCCGGTTCTGGTAGCAGCATTACCCGAAGAAACGATAACAAACGCCGACATTACTGCCGCGCTTAGAGAAGCGGTAAAGACACCCACGCCCACAACAGAAACAACTGCCACCTTGGCCTCGCTTCAAACGGTACCTGTCGCAACCACACTGCGCCCCAAGCTGCGCAGTAAAACCCGCGCACCGAAACGGCAAGTCGAGCAAGAAGTCGTGACCCGTGTCTCCACATCCGGGGGAAGGCATTGGGGGGTGAACATCGGACGATATCCCAGCAGATACGCCGCTGAAAAAGTGTTGCTGAAAACAGCCCTTGCAGAGATGGACACATTGGATGGGTCACTGCGCAAAGTGGTCCGGCGCCCACAAGGCTTTGAAGCCAATTTTCTGGGGATGAGCCGCGAGACAGCTGATCTGGCATGTCGCCGCTTGGCTGCGCGCAAGATCACTTGCCTGATGGTCGGTCCGGGTTAAACCCCGACCTACACCTGCCGCGCACGGCGCAGCCAGACAAAGAACGCCTTTAACGCAGGCCGCTGAACGCCGGGCCGCACAACAATGTGATATCCTTTGTCATCCACAGGCTCCTGATGCAGCACCCGCAGGCGTCCTGCTGCAATATCCCGCTCAACAAAGGCGCGCACCGTCACCGCGACACCCTGACCGTCGCGCGCGCCGTCAAGCAAGAGGTTTCCCGGCACCTGCATCAAACCACCCCGCGCGGGACGCAACATGCCGTATTGTGACAGCCAATTGGTGCTTTCTGTGGTGCCGAACTCTTCCAGCCACGGCATCTGTGCCAATTCGGTGATGTCGGGCAGTTCCCCTTCCCCGACAAGCGAGGGCGCGCCGATCACCACCATCGGAGACAGCAGCAACATCTCGTTCTCAAGCGGTGGCCACGGTCCCCGGCCATACCGGATCGCCATATCCACGCCATCCGCAGCGAGATTGACCAGTTCCGCCGATGGATCAATGGTCAGATCGACATCCGGGTGCAAACGGCGGAAATCAGACAATCGGGGCATCAGCCAAGACGCGGCAAAGGTCGGCGTTACCGAGATGTGTAGCGGCCGGTCGTCCCGCGCGCCTGTAATGTCTTCGGCAGCAGAGATCATCGTCGCAAAGCCTGTGTTCAGCGCAACTGCCAGCGTTTGACCAGCAGGGGTCAATTGCAACGCGCGGCCAGACCTGTCGACCAGCGCCACATCCAGATGCCCTTCAAGCGCGCGCAATTGCTGGCTGATGGCAGCATGGCTGACGCCCAAGGCCTCTCCTGCGGCGACGACATTTCCAGCGGTCGCAAAAGCGGCAAAAGCCCGTAAGGCCGACAAGGGCGGCAGGTTACGCCATCTCATATTAAACTCCAGCTTACATATTGGGAACTTCCATGACTCGCATCATTGCATGATTTCCTCATATCACAAGGGCATCAACATAGAGATGGAGAGAACATCATGTTAAATATATATGCTCAAACATTCCTGACTGCGACCCGCGCCCCCTGTGTCCGCCTGCGCGATATGCCGTCTGATCCCACGCCAAAACGCCGCTGGTGGTTCAGTCGCAAACAGACACGCTGTGTCGATCTGACGAAACTGTGAGCGTTGCGATGACACGTGCCTTGATCTTGGTCGATATCCAGAATGATTACTTTCACGGCGGGCTTTGGCCAGTGGATGACATGGCGCACGTCGCCCAGAACGCGGCCCGTGTTCTGGTCACGGCGCGCCAGGAAGGTCAGATGATTGTCCACATCAGGCATGAGGCCACATCACAGGCGGCACCCTTCTTTCGCCCCGGCACGTCCGGGGCGGAGATCCACACATCAGTCGCGCCTATAGCCGGTGAAAAGGTCATTCTGAAACACAGGCCAAACAGCTTTCACGAAACCTCCTTGCATCAGGACTTGCAGGCGGCGGGCATCACTGAACTGACAATCATCGGCGCAATGACCCAGATGTGTATTGACGCCACAACCCGCGCGGCCCGTGATTTTGGCTATGAGGTGACGCTGATCGCAGATGCTTGCGGCGCCAAAGCTGTATCGTTTGGTGGCACGGACCTGACAGCGGCTCAAGTGCAAGCCGCCTACCTTTCAGCATTGGGAATGTCTTATGCAAAAGTTATCTAGGGTGACCCGCAGCATTGCGATGCCGTGGTGGCTTGATCGAGAAAGCGCGGTTTTCGGGCTGAAATGGGCAGCGTCCATCGTCCAGATCATGGGCTATTCCGCCACCGCATTTGGTCTGACCCCGCTGAACATCTATCTGTTTCTGATCGGTCTTGTGGGATGGTTCGCTGTTGGGGTCATGTGGAAGGACCGCGCCATCATGCTGATCCATATCGTTGCGCTGGCGGCGATGTTAGCGGGTTTGGCAAGCAGCTAGGTCAATCCGCTCAGGTCGTGGCCTGCAACAATGTCCGGGTATAATCCGATTGTGGATTGTCATAGAGGTCTGCCGCTGCCCCGTATTCAACCACGTCGCCGCGCTTCATCACGATGACCTTATGCGCCATCGCGCGCACAACTTTCAGGTCATGACTGATGAACAGATACGCCAGCCCGTATTTCACCTGCAGATCGCGCAGCAGTTCAACAATCTGGACCTGTACGGTCATGTCGAGGGCCGAAGTAGGCTCATCCAGCACCAGCAAGCGGGGCCGCAGCACCATGGCGCGGGCAATCGCGATGCGCTGACGCTGACCTCCCGAAAACTCATGCGGGTAGCGGTCCATCGTTGCCGGATCCAGCCCCACTTCGACCATCACCTCACGGACCAGATCACGCTGGTCGCGATTTGGGTCAACCTTATGGATCGTCAGCCCTTCGGCGATGATCTGGAAACAGGTCATGCGCGGGGAAAGGGAGCCAAACGGGTCCTGAAACACGATCTGCATGTCTTTGCGCAAACGGCGCAGTTCGCGCGTCGACCATTGGCGCACGTCTTGGCCCATGAAATCAATGCGGCCCTCGGAACTGATCAGGCGCATGATCGCCAACGCCAGCGTCGTCTTGCCAGACCCGGATTCGCCAACGACGCCCAATGTCTCACCTGCGCGCACGGACAGCGTCGCGTCATTGACCGCCTTCACATGCCCCACGGTTTTGCGCAGCAGGCCTTGGGTAATCGGAAACCAGACTTTCAGATGCTCGGTTGAGATGATCTCTTCGGCGTCTTCTGCCACCGGTTGCGGCGTACCGGTCGGTTCTGCGCTGAGCAATTTGATGGTATAGGGATGCTGCGGGGCGTCAAAAATCTCGCGCGTTGGACCTTGCTCGACGATCTCGCCGTGTTGCATGACGCAGACGCGGTCCGCAATCCGGCGCACGATGCCAAGGTCGTGGGTGATGAACAAAAGCCCCATGCCTTCGCTGTCTTTGAGGTCTTTCAACAGATCAAGAATTTGCGCCTGAATGGTCACATCCAGCGCCGTGGTCGGTTCATCGGCGATCAGCACGTCAGGCTTATTCGCCAGCGCCATCGCGATCATCACGCGCTGGCGTTGGCCGCCCGACAACTGGTGTGGATAGGCACCCAGACGGGATTCCGCGTCGTTGATCCCGACCTTGTCGAGCAGTTCCAGAATACGTTGCCGGGCCTGCGCACCAGCAAGGCCCTGATGCAGAGCAAGGCTTTCGGCCAGTTGCTTTTCAATCGTGTGCAACGGGTTCAGCGATGTCATCGGCTCTTGGAAGATAAAGCTGATGTCATTGCCGCGCACCTTGCGCAGCAACGCCTCATCCGCGCCGATCATCTGCTGGCCCTCATAGGTGACGGACCCTGTGACTTCGGCGCTGTCCCCCAGCAAGGACACAGTAGAAAGCGCCGAAACAGATTTCCCGGACCCGGATTCGCCAACGATTGCGACAGTTTCCCCCCGCTCCACATGGAACGACACACCTTTGACGGCTTCGGTAACTTTGCCGTCTTGGCGGAAACCGACGCGCAGGTCTTTTACCTCAAGAAGGGGCATCAGGAAAATGTCTTTCTGGGGTCAAAGGCGTCGCGGATGCCTTCAAAGATGAACACCAAGAGCGACAGCATGATCGCAAAAGTAAAGAAGGCCGTGAAGGCGAGCCATGGCGCTTGGAGGTTCTGTTTGGCTTGCAAGGTTAGCTCACCCAGTGACGGGGCCGATGACGGCAGACCAAAGCCGAGGAAGTCGAGGATCGCCAATGTGCTGATCGTACCGGTGATGATGAACGGCAGCATGGTCAACGTCGCCACCATCGCGTTGGGCAGCATGTGGCGGAACATGATCGTCACGTTGCTGACGCCCAGCGCGCGCGCCGCACGGACGTATTCAAGATTGCGCGCACGCAGGAATTCGGCGCGCACCACGCCCACCAATGACGTCCAACTAAAGAGGACAAGCAAGATGACAAGCAGCCAGAAACTGCGCCCCAATATCGCGAACATGATGATGATGACGTAAAGCGACGGGGTGGAGGACCATATCTCGATGATCCGTTGGAAAATGAGGTCGGTCCAGCCGCCAAAGAAGCCTTGTACGGCACCCGCGATAACCCCGATTACAGACGCCAGCCCCGTCACGATCAAGGTAAATAGAATCGACAGGCGGAAACCATGGATCACCCGCGCCATCACGTCACGTTTGGTGCCATCCGTGCCCAGCCAGTTCTGCGCATTGGGCGGCAGGGGTGCGGCACCGGGGCGGTCCACGGCGGTATTGAATGAATAGGGAATGACCGGCCAGATTGACCAACCTTTGACGATCGCCTCCCCTTCAATCACACCATCTGCGGCGTCTTCGATGTATCCTTCGGGATCGTCGAAACACAGGTCCAAACCGCCGGTCGCGATCAGGCATTTCACCTCCGGATCGCGATAAACCGCTTCGGTCTCGAAATCACCGCCAAATTCGGTTTCGGCATAAAAATTAAAGATCGGCATGTAGTATTCGCCGCGGTAGTTCACGAGGATCGGTTTGTCGTTGGCGACAAATTCCGCAAATAGCGAGATGCCGAACAGGATCGAGAATATCCACAACGACCAGTAGGCGCGTCTGTTACGTTTAAAATTGCGCCAGCGACGTTGGTTGAGCGGCGATAGCCGGCTGCGTGTTGGCGTGTCTGTTGTGAGGTCGGTCATCAGATCATCCCTCCCGCCGTTCAAAGTCGATGCGGGGATCGACCAGCACATACATCAAGTCCGACAGGATACCGACCAAAAGACCAATCAGGCCAAAGATGAACAATGTGCCAAACACGATGGGATAGTCGCGCGCCACGGCCGCCTCGAACCCCAGACGCCCCAGACCGTCGAGGGAAAATATCGTCTCGATGATCAGAGAACCCCCGAAAAAGACCCCGATAAACACCGCGGGAAAGCCCGAAATCACGATCAGCATCGCATTGCGAAAGACGTGACCATATAGGACGGACCGTTCCGAAAGCCCCTTGGCCCGGGCAGTCATGACATAATGCTTCTTGATCTCGTCCAGAAAACTGTTTTTCGTTAGCAATGTCAGTGTGGCAAACGCAGAGATCGTCGAGGCCAGCACCGGCAGCGTGATGTGCCAGAAATAATCCCCGATTTTACCCAGCGTGCTGAGTTCGTCAAAGTTGTCAGATGTCAGGCCGCGCAACGGGAAAACCTGCCAATAAGATCCACCAGCAAACAGCACCAGCAACAAGATCGCGAACAGGAAACCCGGAATGGCATAGGCCGCAATGATCGCGCCGGATGTCCATGTGTCAAACCGGCTGCCATCTTTGACAGCCTTGCGAATGCCCAACGGGATGGAGATCAGATAGGCAATGAGCGTGGACCACAGGCCCAGAGTTATCGACACAGGCAGCTTTTCCTTGATCAGGTCAATCACACTGATCTGGCGGAAATAGCTCTCTCCAAAATCGAACCGCATGTAGTTCCACAGCATGTTAAAGAACCGCTGCACAGGCGGCTTGTCGAACCCGAACTCTTTTTCCAGCTCCGCTATAAATTCGGGCGGCAGACCGCGTGCGCCGACATAGGTGCTGTCGGATGCGTTATCGAGCGGGTCCGCGCCCGCGTCGCTGTTGCCGCCTGAAAAACCGCCGAACACATCGCCGCCGCCTTGGGCGCGCGCGATTGCCTGTTCAACCGGACCGCCGGGCACGAATTGCACCAGCGCAAAGTTGATCAGCATGATCCCCAACAAGGTCGGGATGATCAGCAATAGCCTTCGGACAATATAGGCACCCATGTTATGCGGTTACCTCAACGCGCCTGCGGACACCAAAGCGTCTGCCTTTTCGGCGTTGAACCACCACCAATCAAGGTATCCCAAACCATACGCCGGTTGTTTTCCGGGGTGTTCGTATTGATCATAATAAGCTGTCCAAAAGCTGTCGTTGTACCACACGGGGATCATGATCAGCTTGTGGCGCAA
>JAFMHE010000003.1:38497-46123 GCA_017854675.1 Paracoccaceae bacterium
GTGAACTGCGAACTATCGACTTTCTCAAGCTCTGCCTCGATGCCAAAAGCCTGCAGGTTAGATATGAAGTTCTCGACAACAGCGGTTGATGTGGGCGAACTGGCCGAGTTGAAGAGGAAATTCAGCGTCAATGGTTTGCCGTCTTTGACACGCTTGCCTTGCTCAACTGTCCAACCTGCGTCCTCCAGCAGATTACCCGCCGCGCGGGCGTTGCGGCGGTCCAGCAGCCGTTCGGGCTTTGAGGTATGCGGCATGCGCGCCTCTGACGTCAGCAGCGCAGGCTCAACGACATCGCCCAGACTTTGCAAAAGAGCCAGCTCAGCGCCCTGAGGGACACCGCTCGCCATAACGGGTGAGCCTTGCGAAAAGGAAGCGCGTTGCTTGAACAAACCATATTGCAGGGATTCGTTGGTCCATTCAAAATTGAACGCCAAGGCAACTGCCTCACGTACACGAATATCTTGCAGAACCTCGCTGCCGAGGTTGAAAATGATGCCATTGGGTGTCGGAGGAGAACCATCCGGCACCTCTTCCTTCACGACATAACCCGCGTCGACCTTAGGAAAATCGTAACCCGTCGCCCATTTCTTGGAATCGCTTTCGCGGCGGAAAGTATATTCACCGGCTTTGAACGCCTCGAATGCGGCGGTGTCATCGCTGAATATCTCCAGCCTGATCCGGTCGTAGTTGTGACGGCCCTTGTTGATCGGCAAATCGGCGCCCCAATATTCCGGATTACGCTCAAGCACGATACGGCGGGTAAGGTTAAAGTCGCCGACCATGTAAGGCCCCGATCCCGGAGGGCTTTCCAGCCAGCTGTCTTGCAGGCCGATACCGTTTTCTTCAAACCAGTGTTTGGGCCATGCTGGCACACCGCCAACCTGTTCGATCAGGCTGCGGCGGGAAATACCGTCGGCAAAGTAGAATTTGATGGTGTGATCGTCGATCACCTCGACCTTGGGGATGCGCTTGCGCACGGCATCCGCATAAGATTTCAGCCCCTCGTCCAAAAGCAGATTGTGCGAAAATGCAATATCATGCGCGGTCACGGGAACGCCGTCAGAAAACCGGGCCTCTGGCCGCATGGTGAATTTCACCCAAGACTTGTCGGCTGGATATTCAACTGTCTGACACAGCAGGCAATACGCCTCGCCATATTTATCGGCGGGCAGTCCATCACCGCTGATTGCATCCCCAAGCAGGCTCTCGAATGCAAAAACCGAAAAAAGATGCGCGCGCCCCTTGCCGGAATAGGGGTTCATCGAATCAAGTGTTCCAACAAAAGCCATCGAAACCTCACCGCCCTTTGGGGCATCCGGGTTCACATAGTCGAAATGCGGATAATCAGCCGGATAGCTGAGATCGCCGTAAAAACTGTACCCATGACTAACGGTGGTCTCTTCTTGTGCCTGCGCCATTCCTGCCATGATCAAACCGGTTCCCAGCGCAGCAAGCGCTGTCCAGCTGATCCATTCTTTCATCGGTTGAATGCGGGCGGCAACACGGGCGCGTGGTCTTGTCATGGGGCAATTCCTTATCTCGCAAGTCTTGTTCAGACTGAGATGTAAGCTAACGGCGCTCTGTGCCAAGATACAAGTTGCGAATATGTTATCTGTTGTAACACAGATGCGAAAAAGGCTGCCTTTTCGGGCAGCCTTTTTAAAAATCGGAATGTATTACAGTTTACTCTGTGCTGAGCAGGTATGCGATGACGTCTGCGCGGTCTGATGATTTCTTGAGACCTGCAAAACCCATCGTCGTGCCGGGCGCATAGCCTTTCGGGTTCTCAAGGAATGCATAAAGCTCTTCTGGCGTCCAAGCACCGCCCAAACCGGTCAATGCACCGGAATAACCAAAACCACCAACAGTTGCGATTTCACGATCAACAACGCCGTTCAAGTGTGGGCCAACACCGTCGGAACCATCCAGCTTGTGACAGGCAGAGCATTTGCGGAACACACCGGAACCGGAATCAGGGTCAGCGGCTGCCATAACGGCGATGATGTCAAACTCTTCGGCAGGTTCTTCAGGCTCGGCGCCTGCAATCTCGATGACGTATGACTGCTCTCCATGCGCTTCGGCATGGTAAATTTCTTCTGCGGCCCATTTGCCGAGCAAAAGGATCAGCAACGCGCCACAAAGGCTACCTGCAACTTTGGTGATTAACATCGTATCGAACATGGGCAGGGGTCCTACCTTTACTTTAGTGTGAGGCTTTATGATGCCGGTATGTATTGCTTTCCCTTGTTGCAAGCAAGGTGTAGTTAGCGCGACCAAACGCCCCTTTGGGACAGAAGTAGTAAGGATTGCGTTCATGTCAGCGCCAACACCGGCCCGTATCGCCTTTCAGGGCGCATTGGGCGCCTATAGCCACGAGGCTTGCTTGCAAGCGCGGCCAGGAATGATTCCCGTTCCCTGCACGACGTTCGAGGGGGTTTTTCGCGCGGTCCGTGAAGGGCGCGCCGATCTGGCCATGCTGCCCGTTGAAAACACAACCTATGGCCGTGTCGCCGACATCCACCGTTTGTTGCCAGAAAGCGGGCTGCACATCATTGCAGAGGCGTTTGTGCGCGTCCGCATCGCCCTGATGGCACGTCCCGGCGTGGCGCTGAAGGACGTGAAACATGTGCGTGCGCATCTGGTGTTGTTGCCACAAGCGCGCAGCTATCTGGACGCGCATGGGATCACCTCAGAACCCGCCGCAGACAGCGCCGGTGCAGCGGCTGATCTGGCCGCATCTGAAAATATGACCGAAGGGGTTCTGGCAAGCGAGGTTGCCGCCGATATTCACGGACTGAACGTACTGGCGCGTGACATCGAAGACCTTGACCATAACACCACCCGCTTTTTGCTGATGTCGCCTGATATCGACACCTCCCGGCGCAGTGAAAACATGCTTACGACATTTGTCTTTGAGGTGCGCAACATTCCGGCGGCACTGTACAAGGCGATGGGCGGTTTTGCGACCAACGGCGTCAACATGACCAAGCTGGAAAGCTATATGGTCGGCGGTTCCTTTACCGCGACACAATTTTACGCCGATATTGAGGGGCATCCCGAAGATCCACCCGTCAAACGCGCGCTGGAGGAACTGGGGTATTTTACAAATGTTCTGGATATCTTGGGTGTTTATCCCGCGCATCCGGGGCGCGGTCAGAACCAATAGCGGCCCGTATCACGCGCTGCGGGAGTAGCGTTCCTGCATCCCGCTGGCGTATTCCGCGATCCGCAGCTTGTACTTTTTGGTCAGCGAGCTTTTCGCCAGTTTTAGCGATTGCACCAAGAGGCGTGCAGACAGGTTCAGAGGTTTTACTTCCAATTCAACCTTGACCCGTGTCCGCGCCCGCGAAAGCGCCATCAAATCAAAGCTCATTGACCCGATCATTCCGGGCGAGGTTGTTTCAAGCAGAATTTCGTTCGGGTGATCAAACGTGACCATCTCAACCTGAATTTCACGCCGCTTTCCGCGCAGTTCGAAAACGGCGTCCCAAATCATGCCAACGCCGGGTGCCACTAACTGATCGACGCGCTGGACTTCTGCGCCACGCCGCATGGCAGCGCGTTCAAACGATTCAAAATCACACAGCATTTCAAAGACCGCATCAATCGGCGCTTCTACATCTTCATTTGTCGAAAATTTCATGCCACTGCCCCCACTTAGCCGTTAACTTATACGCGTTAACCTTTATTGGACAGAGTCTTCTATTATTCCAAAGTGTCCGCAAGCCAATTTTCCAGCAGAAAGTGGGCAATCGCACCCTTTCTTGCAGGTAAAATAGCTGGGTGATTGCCAGCAAAAACTTCCATCATTTCCTCGCGTGTCACCCACATCGCGTCCTCGATCTCAACCGGGTCAATGGTGATGTCGCGGCTGATTGCCTCACCCTGACAACCGAACATCAAAGACGCAGGGAACGGCCACGGCTGGCTGGCCAGATATCCCACCTCGCCTACATGTACGCCCGCCTCCTCAAAGACCTCGCGCCGCACCGCAGCTTCCAAAGTCTCGCCCGGCTCGACAAACCCTGCCAAGAGCGAGTACATCCCGCGCGGCCAACCCGGCGAGCGGCCCATCAACACTGAATTCCCATGCGTGATCAGCATGATCACCACAGGGTCCGTGCGGGGAAAATGCCCTGCCTTGCAGGCGGGACAGGTGCGTTGCCAGCCGGCCTGCATCATGTCGGTAGCATGCCCGCAGCGTGCGCAAAAACCGTGGGTTTCATGCCAGCTTTGGATCGCCTTGCCGGTCGCTGCCAGTTCAGCATCGCGGGGCGTCAGCCAAGTCATCACACGGCGCAATTCCAGAAATGCCGTATCGTCGGGTAAATCAGGGTGGTTTTGTTCGCTGGGGTCCAAAAAGGCACCCAGCATGTCAGCGTCCAGCCCTTCGGGCGACCAGCCGGACAGATCAACCGCAAAGCGCGCGGCACCGTCTTCGCGACCCAGCAAGATGACCTCATCCGATGCATCGGCCAGCGCAGGGTGATCCATCGGCAGGCGCACAAGGGACGCGGGCCGTGTACGGCGGATCAAGGGTTTGCCACGCCAGAACACGATAGCACGGGCATCGGGCTGCGCGCGCGCAAACGAAACGGCGCCCGGCTCATTGCGAATCTCGCCTGCCCGGTCCAGCGCGGAGCCCCCGAATGTCACCGTTTCTGCGTGGCGCATGGCCTTCTCCCTTATCATTCTCTTAACGTCTTGGTTTGATACTCATGTGCACCACGCAATGTATGCTGGCAATGCCAAGTAACTTCTGACGTTCCGGCGTCAGGTTTACCAAGGGTTGATCTTGCGCTATACAAAGCAATTTCAGGTTGATATTTATTCAGTATGCGAGATGATGCACCGCCCTTTCAAAAGACGTATCCAGATGCGCCCGGCATCGGTCGGCACCGCGATTCAGGTGCCAAGACGATCACCTTACGGGTGCTCGCCACAACCGATCTGCACATGCAGTTGTCAGGGTATGATTATGTCAATGACGCGCAGGGAAAACACTTTGGTCTGGCAGGCATCGCACAGCTGATCAGTGATGCCCGACAAGAAGCGGTTGCAAAAGGATATGCCAGCCTTTTGGTCGACAATGGTGATTTGTTTCAAGGCGGTCCGTTGGCGGATATGATTGCCAAACACGACGTCGATGCAATCCACCCCGCCATCGCAGCGTTGAATGCGCTGCACTATGATGCCATCGGTCTGGGCAATCATGACCTTGATTATGGCACCGACTACATCGCTGCGCTGGCCGCTAAATTGAACATGCCAGTGATTGCCTCAAACCTCGATCTGCCTTCTGCGCATGCGATACACGCAAGCGTCTTGCTGGATGTTGATCTGCCAAACAGCACCGCACCGCAGTCCCTGAAGGTTGGCATTGTGTCGGTGCTGCCGGAACACACTGCAATCTGGAACGCCTATGTATTGGCGGGAAAAGGGACAGTTACGCCCGCTTTGCCCAGTTTGCGGCGGCTGATCCCGTCCTTGCGTGCGCAAGGGGCAGATGTGGTTATCCTGCTCGCGCATATGGGCATTCGCAATGAACCAACGGACAGCGCATTGAGCCTTGCTGAACACGCCGGTGCGGATGCGTTGATCGCCGGGCACACACACCGCCGCTTTCCCGGAGATGATCACCCCAAATCATCGCGGGTCGACACGCAGAACGGGCTTTTGGTTTCCTGTCCTGCCGTAATGCCGGGACATGGTGGGTCCGATCTGGCCATTCTGGACCTAACCCTTGCCGCGTCAGTTGATGGCACATGGCAGGTAAAATCACACCAAAGCACCCTCATCGCGAATACTGCACTTACGCCGCCCTGCCCTGCGATCTTGCGCAAATGTAGCGACACGCATGAAACCTTACGCGAAACGCTTGCTGAAACCATCGGTCAGACGCAGATTGCCCTGCATAACTATTTCAGCCTCGCCATGCCCACGCGGACAGGTGCCCTGCAGGCACATGCAAAGGCGTCGGCGGTAAGGCAAGCTTTGACAGGTCTTCCAGAAGCAAAGCTGCCCTTGATTGCTGCAACTGCGGCGCATACCGCCGGAGGATTGCCCGGCCCTGCGCATTATATCGACATCCCACCGGGCGCAGTCCTCAGGCGGCACCTTGCGGGATTGGCACCCTACACTGATGAAATCTGGGGACTGCAAGTCACAGGTGACGAGGTCCGCGCATGGCTAGAGAACGCCGCCTGCATCTATCATCACCTGTCGCAGGACAAGCCTGATCAGAACCTGATCAACCCCGAGATACCGCCATTCAATTTTGACACGATTTACGGCCTTACCTACCTGATCGACCCCACCAGACCGCCCGGTGACCGGATCAGCAGATTGGCGCACAACGGGGTTCCCGTGCAAGGCACGCAGGAATTCGTGCTTGCCACCAATCAGTTTCGGGCGGCGGGGGGTGGCAACTTTGTGCGCGCACAGCATCCCAAAGTCGTCGCGCGCAGCACTGAGCGGTTTGAAGATGCGTTGGCCCGCAGTGTTCAGCAGTCAACAGACAATGCATGGACAAACACCAAACCGTGGGCGTTTTCCGTTCCTGCCCCCGTTGAAGCCGTCTTTGAGACCGCGCCAAACGCGCTTTCTCACGTAGATGGCGCGGCGCACCTGTTGCCAAAACAGCTTGACCAGACACTCAGGGGGTTTGTCCGTCTGCGTCTAACGCTGGGCCTGACACCGGGATAGCGGCGCGATAACCGCACGCTGCGGCTTGCACAGCCTCAAACCGCGTCCTATATGGGGATTGAGAGGTTGGTGCGGGCAGGCGCCTCGCCAACCCGGCCAGATCCGGAAGGAAGCAACCGTAACGAGTCCCGCTTGGGTCGTTATCAATCTCTCACCCAGTCACTGACCGCGCTGCGGATTGTGACCCCGGCAGGCGCATCCAAGAGACGCTGCCGAGAGGGCAAGTTCGCAAAAAATAGCGCATGCCGCCGGTTTGAAGATCCTACAGGTCTTCCCACTTGGACAACTTCCACTTGCGCCGCATGCGACCATAAGCGAAGGCCATCGCCAATCCAAAAATAGCGCCCCCGGCCAGCGACGCGGCAACGGCAGTGCCAAACGTGATCCCCATTTCCAATTCAGGCCAGACAATGATCCACATTGCGGTGCCCCAAACCACCGCAAAAACACCGCAATAGGCCAGAATAATCCACCATCCCTTTAGATAATGCGGTGGACGCGGCTGCATGCCCAGCTTGCGCTGTAACACCAAAAGCGGCGGTGCGTAGTTGGCGCGCCACATCTCTGTCGCCTCCAACTCGCGCATTGCCGCTGCATACCGGCGCACATAGTCGCTCATAGCTGGCGCGCGGCAAATGTATCGCACGACCCCACACGCCCGGACGCATATCCACGCTCGAACCAGCGCGCGCGCTGCTCGGACGTGCCATGGGTAAAGGTATGCGGTTGCGGCACGCGTCCTGCCTGTCGCTGCAAATGATCGTCGCCAATTTTGCGCGCAGCATTCAAAGCTTCCTCCAGATCGCCCCGTTCCATCAAGCCCTGAACATTGGACGCCCAAATCCCTGACAGGCAATCGGCCATCAGTTCCAGCCTGACGGTCAACGCATTCGCCTGCGCCTCGGTCGATCTTTGCCGCTC
>JAFMHE010000003.1:46385-53247 GCA_017854675.1 Paracoccaceae bacterium
GCAAAAACCTTGCCCCAGACATCTTCGGTTGTGGCCAGCACCTGCGCCGAGAATTGTGTCGCACGGCTGTCGGCCTCGGTGACTTGACCCGACTGCTGCGACTGTGGCTGGTCGCCACCCTGCAACAAAGGACTGACATCAATCCCGGTGAAATACCCGATGGCCAACACCAGCACGACACCCGCCATGCCCAAGCCACCCGCACGGCCACCCGCACGGCCACCTGCGCGCCCACGCCTGCCGCCGCGCACCTCTACATTTTTGCTTCTTCTAATGCCTCTCAGCCGCATGTGATCAATCCTTGCAAGGCCCCGCATGCGCCGCTTTCGTGTTGGCAGAGCGCAATATCAAACGCATGATGCCCCAGTAAGAAGACGATGCCAAGATATGCGTAGATCAGGCCAAAAATCTGAATAAACCGAACCTTGGAACACAGCTTTTCAACCTGAATACGCCTGCGCGACCCTGCTGCCGAAACCACACCACTGGCAATTCCACATCGCGGCAAAAGCTGATCTCCCTTGTCATGGTCGCGGTCAATGCCGTGATTTGCGCGGTGTGAGAGCGGTTTACGCCCGCCGTGCAACACCCTAGTTTGAACGCTCAACCGAATCCCCTTCGTCTGGACCTCTTATGACCGACGCCTACCGTGTACTTGCCCGAAAACACCGGCCAGAGACCTTTGTCGATCTGGTTGGCCAGGACGCGATGGTGCGCACGCTAAAAAACGCGTTCGAGGCAGATCGCATCGCGCAAGCCTTTGTGATGACGGGCATTCGCGGCACCGGCAAGACCACCACCGCACGGATCATTGCCAAGGGCATGAACTGCATCGGCCCGGATGGCACGGGCGGGCCGACCACGGAACCCTGTGGCACCTGCGAACATTGCACGGCGATCATGGAAGGCCGCCACGTCGACGTGATGGAGATGGACGCCGCCTCAAACACCGGTGTTGCCAACATTCGCGAAATTATCGACTCGGTCCACTACCGTGCCGCATCGGCCCGCTACAAAGTCTATATCATCGACGAAGTGCACATGCTGTCGACCGGGGCGTTCAACGCCCTTCTGAAAACGCTCGAGGAGCCGCCCGAACACGTCAAATTCATCTTTGCCACCACCGAAATCCGCAAAGTGCCGGTGACAGTCCTGTCGCGCTGCCAACGCTTTGATCTGCGGCGGATTGAACCCGAGGTTATGATTGCCCTCTTGCGCAAAATCGCCAGTGCAGAGAACGCAGAGATTGCAGATGACGCGCTGGCCCTGATTACCCGCGCGGCCGAAGGGTCGGCGCGCGATGCGACATCTTTGCTGGATCAGGCGATCAGTCACGGCGCTGGCGAAACCACGGCAACCCAAGTGCGCGCAATGCTGGGCCTTGCGGACCGCGGTCGCGTGCTGGACTTGTTCGATATGGTCCTGCGCGGCGATGCAGGGGGGGCATTGACAGAACTCAGCAGCCAATACGCGGATGGCGCAGACCCTATGGCCGTCCTGCGCGATTTGGCTGAAATCACCCATTGGGTGTCGGTCGTAAAAATCACTCCGGACGCAGCAGAAGACCCCACAGTATCACCAGAAGAACGCGGGCGCGGCCTGCAAATGGCCGAAGCCTTGCCGATGCGCGTGCTCACCCGACTGTGGCAGATGCTGCTCAAGGCATTGGACGAAGTCGCAAGCGCGCCCAACGCAATGATGGCCGCAGAAATGGCGATCATCCGCTTGACCCATGTCGCGGATTTACCCAGCCCCGAAGAATTGCTGCGCAAACTGAATAACGCGACCCCACCGCCTGCCTCCTCGCCCTCGGGCGGAGGTTCTTCCGCGCAGCCATCTGGCGCACAAGCCGTCCAGCAGGCGCAGACCCGCATGGCCGCGAGCCCCAACGCCGCTGGCCAGACGACCGCACTGGCACAAGAGATCGACGCAGCGCTCG
Source organism: Paracoccaceae bacterium (assembly GCA_017854675.1). Classification (GTDB taxonomy): domain Bacteria; phylum Pseudomonadota; class Alphaproteobacteria; order Rhodobacterales; family Rhodobacteraceae; genus Sulfitobacter. The sequence goes on from JAFMHE010000003.1 coordinate 48,325, forward strand.
CGCGCTTTCCAACGTTTGATCATGTCGTCGAATTGATCCGCGCCAACCGCGATGTGAAATTGCTGGTCGAGGTCGAAACCACCCTGCGCCTTGCCGCGTACCAACCAGGCCGGATTGAATTCACCCCGACAGACGCCGCGCCCCGCGATCTGGCACAACGCCTTGGCCACCGCCTGCAAGGCTGGACCGGAAACCGGTGGGCCGTGACCCTTGTCAACGATGCCAAATCCAAGACCATCGCCGAAGTGCGCGACGCCAAAGATCTCGCCCTGCGCGCCGATGCCGAAGCGCACCCCCTGATGATGGCCGTCCTCGCGCAATTCCCCAAAGCACGGATCACCAACATCCGCACCCCAGAACAAATTGCCGCCGCCGCCGTCACCGAAGCGCTGCCGGAAGTCGAAGACGAATGGGATCCCTTCGAGGAGGATTGAACCCCTCGCCTATCGCCCTCATATTAACACTAACAGAAGCTCAAGGAGAGAATGATGCTCAAAGGATTAGGCGCGCTTGGCGACATGGCCGGGATGATGAAAAAAGCACAGGAAATGCAGGGCAAGATGGCTCAGTTGCAAGACGACATGCACGCCATCATGGTGACTGGCGAAAGTGGCGCGGGCCTCGTCAAAGCGATCTGCTCTGCCAAAGGTGAGCTGAAAAGCCTCGACATCGACCCCTCGATCTTTAACGGCGATGACAAAGAAGTGGTCGAAGACCTGATCCTTGCCGCAATCAAAGACGCCCAGTCCAAAGCCTCCGACCGCGCCCAGCAAGAAATGGCAAAACTCACCGAAGGCATGGGCCTGCCTGCGGACATGAAGCTGCCTTTCTAAGGGGCGCCACACCCCGGCTCTTTTCGCTTTAAATACTGAAACCCGTCCGCGCCACAGGTAACACCGCTTGAGTTCAACCCAAGACATCGACCGCCTGATCGAGATGATGGCCAAGCTTCCCGGGCTTGGCCCCCGCTCTGCGCGACGGGCGGTCCTGCATCTGATCCGCAAACGCAGCCTGCAACTGACCCCGTTGGCGGACGTCATGCAGATTGTCGCGGCAACTGCACGCGAATGCCTGAACTGCGGCAACGTCGGCACCACTGACATCTGCGACATCTGCACTTCGGAAAAACGCGCCAATGGAGAGTTGTGCGTGGTTGAGGACGTGGCCGACCTTTGGGCGATGGAACGTTCTGGCGTCTTCAAGGGACGCTATCACGTGCTGGGCGGCACCTTGTCCGCGCTGGATGCCATCGGCCCACAAGAACTGCGTATCCCGCGCCTCATGGACCGTGTCGCAACAGAAGCCATCAGCGAAGTTATCCTCGCCCTGAATGCCACCATCGACGGACAAACAACCGCCCACTACATTGCCGATCAACTGGACGGGCAGGTGCGATTAACATCCCTCGCCCAAGGTGTGCCAATCGGCGGCGAGTTGGATTATTTGGACGACGGCACCATCACAGCAGCAATGCGCGCGCGCAAAGAGCTGTAGTGTAAGTATTTGACCAATTGGTCCAAGGGTTTTCAACAACTCTGTTTTGTCAAAAAGGGCCGCCCACTCCTCCCAAAACAGGCGGCCCGTCCTTTGCGACGTGATCCCCTTAAAAGCGGTCACATCAAGCGAAGGAAACTCCATCAGGGTCTGTTCCGTCATGACCCTGCGTCTAACAGATATATTTCGGTCTTTATTGGATAACACAAGTATCAAATTGACCTTGCGTCAGATCAAGACCGTCCCCGCGCGACCTCATGCACGGCAGGCATCTGAAACAGCGGCACCCCTCAAAATTCGCACACCGTCTCTTGTGCCTAGGCAAAACGAGATGATCGACACTAACAGCAAACAAAACCCATCCTACCATTCGAAACGAAAAAGGGGATACAGTGCCAACACTGTATCCCCCGATACCCATGCATCTTCAGCGGCAAGAAAAGTTATGACTTCTTCTCGTCGTCTTCCGCATCATCAGCATCGTCTGGCAAAGAAAAGAAGCTATCGGCGTCGGAATAGTCACCTTTGTCGGCCTTTTCCTCATCATCGTCACTCGAACCAGAAAGCGTAAATGTCTCAAGCCCTTCGATCGCTGTGGGGATCTTGGGCTCATCCGCCATTCCAAGGCTTTGCTCGGTGCTGACCAACTTGCGACGCTCGTCATCGCTCATCACAGCGCCTTCGGCAGCCTTTTTGGCCGCGGCCTTCTGGACAGCAGCATCCAGTTCGATCTGTTTGCATAACCCCAGTGCAACCGGATCAATAGGCTGAATGTTAGAGATGTTCCAATGGGTGCGCTCGCGGATGGCCTGAATGGTCGGCTTGGTCGTGCCGACCAATTTGCTGACCTGACCGTCTGTCAATTCCGGATGAAATTTAACCAGCCACAGAATCGACGCAGGGCGGTCCTGACGCTTGGAGAGCGGAGTATAGCGCGGGCCTCGGCGCTTTTCCTCACCTTGGGCCGCCGCATTGAACTTGAGCTCAATCTTGTGCAGCGGGTTGTCTTGGGCTTTGTCGATTTCGGCTTGGGTCAACTGGTTGTTCGCAATCGGATCAAACCCTTTGACGCCTTGCGCAACATCCCCGTCGGCGATGCCCTGGACTTCCAGTTCATGCATCCCGACAAAGTCGGCAATCTGCTTAAAACTCAGTGTCGTGTTGTCGACCAACCAAACGGCTGTGGCTTTCGCCATAATCGGTTTTGCCATGTCATTCTCTCCTTGCAAACGCACCTTCCCCGTCGCCTGAAACGGCTGTCTCGGCGGGCCGAAACGGTTTCCATTGTGGGGGAACTTCCCATGCTTATAGTGAGACCGAGAAAAGAAGGAAAGAGTGAATGCACATCTGGTTCCGCGCGGTCCTGGCCGCCCTGTTTCTGGCGTCTCCCGCCGCTGCGAAAAATGAAATAGCGGGCGAGTATGATTACTTTGTTCTGTCGCTCAGCTGGTCTCCGAACTGGTGCGCTCTTGAAGGCGACGCGCGCAATTCACCGCAATGCGATGCAGACCACGGCTGGATCATGCACGGGCTTTGGCCACAATTTCATCGTGGCTACCCTTCTTATTGCCGCACAATCGAACGCCCGCCCCCACGCAGCATGACAGCTGACATGGCCGACATCATGGGCACGGGCGGTCTGGCGTGGCACCAATGGAACAAACATGGCTCTTGCACGGGGCTCTCTGCGCGCGCCTATTACGACCTGTCACGCAAAGCCTATGCGCGCGTGACGCGGCCGCCGGTCTTTCGCAAACTCGACAAAACGGTCAAATTGCCCGCCTCCGTCATCGAAGACGCATTTCTGCAATCCAACCCGGCGTTTGATCCCGATGGCGTCACTGTCACCTGTCGCGATGGCCATATTCAGGAGGTCCGCATCTGCCTTTCACGCGACCTGAACCCCGTTCCTTGCGGCCAAGACGTGGTGCGCGACTGCAAGATGAAGAACGCTATTTTCACCCCTTTGCGCTGACTGGATTACCGTGTCGCCAAGACGATCTTGCGGAAAGTATTTAAGGCCAAAAAGAAAGGGGGAGGAGTTTCCCCCGCCCCCTCAAAGAAAAACAAAAGCTCTCTTTCTGGCAAGGCCATCGGCGCTTCCGCCTGTACCCTGACTTACTGATACCCCGAATACGTTTAACAAAGGGTTTCATTCTTTTTGGCCTTAAATAATTCCGCCGGAGGCATCATTTTTCCTTTGGAAAAATCATCAATCGTGCCGCGCTTTAGCGCGTCATTTTTCCTGACCGGATACTTTCAGGACAATTTTTCCAATATGACCACTGCTCTCCATCCGGGCATGCGCATCTTTTGCATCCGCCAGATCGAATTCGCTATCCATAACGGGCGCAATGCGCCCAGCAGACAGCAGTGGCCAGACTTTTTCGCGCAACGCGTCTGCAATCCGCGCCTTGGCCAGATCACTTTGCGGGCGCAGCGTTGAGCCGGTCATCGTCAACCGCCGCGTCATCAGCGTAGCGAAATTCAACTCAACTTTCGGCCCTTGCAAGAACGCGATCTGCACAAGACGACCGTCTTCTGCCAGCGCCTGAATATTGCGCGGAATATAGGGCCCACCCACCATATCAAGGATGAGGTCAGCGCCCCCCTCGGCCGTCATAACATCCACGAAATCAGTGTCGCGGTAGTTCACGGCAGCCTCGGCGCCCAGCGCGATACAGGCTGCACATTTTTCATCCGAACCGGCGGTCGCAAAGACACGCGCCCCGAACAAGCGGCCCAACTGGATAGCTGTCGTGCCAATACCGGAAGATCCCCCATGTACCAAAAACCGCTCTCCTGCCTTCAATCCGCCGCGCATAAACACGTTGGACCACACGGTAAAGAACGTCTCTGGCAAACACGCCGCTTCCTTGAGGCCCAAACCATCCGGCACCGGCAAACAATGCGCTGCAGGCGTTGCGACATATTCCGCATAGCCACCGCCCGGCAACAGCGCACAGACTTTGTCACCCACAGCAAGGCCAGACACGCCGGCACCCACCGCTACAATCTCGCCCGATGCCTCAAGTCCGGGCAGATCGCTGGCAGTTGGCGGCGGGGCATACATCCCTGCACGTTGCAACGCGTCGGGACGGTTCACGCCTGCAAAGGCAACCTTGATCACAACCTGATCAGGCCCCGCGACGGGCATGGGGCGCTGGGTCATCTGCAAGACCTCCGGGCCACCCGCTTTGGTAATCTCTACGGCATTCATCACATCGCTCATCTGTCGTCCTTTCAAAGTGCTTTGCACGTAGCATATGACCTCGCTGCGCGATGCGCACCCTGATAGTCGTACCGCGTCAACATTGCTTTCAATTTGACAGAACCGCTTCATGGAACCAAGAGCATGGGCATGACACAGGCACAGCGTTTCTTTGAATGGCACCCCCGCGCGCAGCTTTTTGCTGGCACGCAGGGAAT
>JAFMHE010000003.1:53548-57490 GCA_017854675.1 Paracoccaceae bacterium
AGCCATTCACTCGCACTTTACGGTGTGGTGGAAGGGCTGCATCTGGGCCTGAATGTGCAGGCCCTGGATACGCTAACGCCGTCGGACCAGCGCAAAGCAATGCGCGAACACAAGACCAGTGTGCTCTATGCGACGCCGACGCAACTGCGCCTCTTGTTGAGGAAATCAACAGCGCCCTTACCTGATCTGCGGTTGGTTTTATGTGGCGGGGGCCGCTTGGACGCAACGACCGCGCGGGACATCGCCCGCGGATGCCCAAATGCCGATCTGAGGGTGTTTTATGGGGCGGCGGAAACCAGCTTTATCGCGATGGCAGATACGGAAACACCGTCCGGCGCGGTTGGCAAAGCCTATCCCGGTGTGACGTTTGAACTGCGCGGGACGGATGGCGAGATCTGGGTGAAAAGCCCCTATCTGTTTGAGGGCTACGCAGATGAGACCACCCCGATCACCCGTGATGCAGACGGTTTTGTCAGCATCGGCGAGTTGGGTGAATGCAGCGACGATGGCACCCTCACCATTAAAGGGCGCAAGACGCGTGTGGTGAATATCGCGGATCAAACCGTGCATCTGGAAGCTGTTGAACGTGTGATCGCGGATTTTGATGCGGGCGGGACCTGTGCTGTTCTGGCCCGTGCGGATGTGACACGCGGACACCATTTGGTGGCTGTTCTTGAAGGCCCCGGTGATCCGCAACGGGCCGACGCGGTAAAGCGGCACTGCCGCGTGATGCTAAGCGCCTTGGTTGCGCCAAAAATGGTCTACTTTCGGGATACATTGCCACTTTTGCCGTCGGGAAAAACCGATTTACGCGCCTTGGGCGACTGGCTGGAGCAGCAAACATGACCGCCCACATCATCGCCGCCTGCCGCAGCCCTGTGGCCCCCCGTGATGGGGCTTTGGCAGCGCTCGACATACACGAACTGGGCGCGCCTGTGGTTCGGGCCGCCTTGGCGCAGGCCGGGATCGTGGCCGATCAGGTGGACGAGTTGATCGTCAGCAACGCGTTGGGCGCAGGCGGCAATCCGGCACGGCATGTCGCATTGGCCGCCGGTTTGCCCGAAAGTGTCGCGGGCCTGACGCTGGACCGGCAGTGCGCGGGGGGCATGGACGCGATTTTGCTAGCCATGATGATGGTCCAAAGTGGCGCCGCAAAAGTGGTCGTCGCGGGCGGGGTAGAGAGCTATTCCCGCAGGCCGTTGCGCGCACGGACCTTTGCAGATGGACGCCCGCCGGAACCGTATGATCAGGCGCGATTCACGCCATGGCCAGAACGTGATCCTGACATGTCAGCCGCGGCTGCCGCGCTTGGCCGCAGATTGGGGATCAACCGTGAAGATCAAGACGCCTGGGCCATCCAGAGCCATGCCAAGGCGCGCGCGCATGTCAGCACCTCAAACGAGATCGTTCCGGTTGCCGCCCTGACCAAGGACGCCTTTACCCGACGTTTGTCCGCGAAACTCTGCCAACGTGCGCCTGTTATCAATGGCGACATCACTGCTGCGAATGCTGCGGTCGCGGCAGACGGGGCTGCATTTTGCGTTGTTGTCGCGCCCGAACTTGCCAAGGGGTGCCGTGCTGTGCGGATTGTCGGGGGCGCGACGCGTGGCGATGCGCCCGATTGCCCCGGGTTGGCCCCGGTCGCGGCCATTCAACACGTGCTGGCACGGCACAACTTGCAGCCCGATGGTTTTTCCAACATCGAGATTATGGAGGCCTATGCCGTGCAGGCCATCGCCTGTCTCCAGGGGGCGTCCCTTGATCCGGCACGCGTGAACTTGGGCGGCGGGGCCTTGGCACGTGGCCATCCCATCGGCGCGTCTGGTGCGATCAATACGGTGCGCCTGTTTCACAGTCTGTTGGGCAGCGGCGGCACCGGCCTTGCGGCGATTGCGGCGGCAGGCGGTATTGGCACCGCCCTTATTTTAGACGCGGGATAAAACGCTGGCGGGACGCGCACGCGCCAGAGCCGCTGTAATCAAACCGGCAAGTACCGCCTTGATCATGTCACCCGGAATGAACGCCGAGACGAGCAGCAGTGCCTCAACAGGACCCTTTTGCAGCATCATCATCATACCCATGATCCCGAACAGATACAGGGTCAGAATACCACCAACACACGCAGCGATCCCTGCCGCCCATGCGACGGGAAAGCGGCCCATCTGCTCCATCACGAAACCGGTTGCAAAGGCGGCAATCGGAAAGCCGATGAAAAAGCCCATGCTGGGAGAGGCCAGAACGCCAAGGCCACCGCGCCCTCCGGCAAGCAGGGGCAATCCGATCAACACAAGTGCGACGAACAACATCGCTGCCAGACCACCACGTTTTGCGCCCAAAACAGTACCGCATAACATGATGCCAAGACTTTGAGCCGTGATCGGTACGCCAAACGCCAGTGTCAGTTTTGGAATCAACCCAAGTGCCGCGATCAAAGCCGCAAACAGGGCAATCAGTGTCAAAGAGCGTTCCATCGGATATCCTTGTTCTTTGACGCCCGCCCTATGCGGCTGCAGCATCCGCGTCAACAGGCCCGCATCACAGTAAAGATCAAAGCCCGCCCCGCGCGCGCAGGGCTTCGGCGACATGTTCGGCGTCATCAATCGCCAGTACCGCAAAGGGCGTGACAATCCGCCAGCCAACACGCCGCGCCGCACGTGCGCGCCACGCCATCGCCAACATCGCCCCCTTATCGATCAGGACAGGCGTGAACCGGATCACCAGCGCCATCGCCAATTCGATCCTGTCGCTCTTGACGCCCATCGCCCGCAGCGGTGTGCACAGCCAGCGAACCACGCCCATCATATCGGTCAGTCTGGTTGTCATTGTCACAAGATTGGCCAGCCCCACAGCCGTCAGCATCCGCAGTGTAATCAGCATCCCTTCGGTCAAGTCACGGGTCACGACATGCCACAGCAAAATGACGGCGATAAACGGCCAAAGTCCTCTCAGCCGTGCAAGCCCAACGGTAAAGAACTGCCGACCCGGCAGGGCATAAAGGACCAGCATCCCGCCAAGGAACACCGCCTGCCATCCAACGTGGCCCACCGCGAACAACACCAACGTCGCGGCGCACAACGCACCAATCTTGGCCCCCGCGGGCCACCCATGCGCGTGCGTTTCAACCGGCGAGGTCAGAGAGATCATCGTCTTGCCCCAGTTCCATCATACGCGCTGTGAAGGCGCGGCACACTTTGTCTGCGCTGCCGTCCTGGACGATCTTGCCGCCTTCGATCCACAACACGCGGTCGTATCCCGCTAACATCTTGGGATCATGGGTAATCTGGATCAGCGTAACATCAAGCCCTGCCAAAACGCGCTGCAAGTGCAACGTGGTCGGAATGTCGAGGCCCGCAAAAGGCTCATCCAGCAGAATGACTTTTGGCTCCATCGCGATCACCGCCATCAGGCAGACCAGCTGCCGCTGCCCTTGGGATAACTGGTGAATCGCCGCCTGCGCCCAGTGGGGCTTCCCGAACTGCGCGAGAACCTGAGCGACCTTTGCACTTACCACCACTGGTGCAAGGCGCATCTGCGTCAGGCCAAAGCCAATCTCTTCTTCGACCGTCGGAAAAATGATCTGGTGATCCGGGTTCTGGAACAGGATACCGACCACCCGCAGCGCCGCCTTGCGGTCGCGCGCCACATCAATCCCGTCGATAGAAACGCGCCCCTTGTCGGCAGCAACAAGGCCTGAAATCACCCGCGCCAGCGATGTTTTACCCGATCCATTCCGCCCTACAATTCCGATCCTGCGGGCATCCGATTGCAGTGTGATACCCGACAAAACAGGAGCGCCACCGGGCGCATAGACCACATCCGTCAGATCAATCAAAGCGCGCGGGGGCTGTTGCATATCAGGTCAATCATGGTGGTTGAGCGCGTCTGAGTATCAGCTTGAAAGCGGATGTAAAGCAGACTGGCCCGATGGATAGAACACACTAG
>JAFMHE010000331.1 GCA_017854675.1 Paracoccaceae bacterium
GCTGGAGCGGCGGGCGCTGTCGCGGGCTCTCCCAGTCCTCGAACCCGCTCGGCCAGTCCCAACAGCTGGGTGTGGAAGCGCGGTGTCTGATGCAGCCGCATCCCCTCGAAAGCATGGAAATTGGTTTGTTGCACTGTGTGGTTCTCATAGGTGAGTTCGCAGTTCATCGCATGGCCCAGACCGAAGATGGCAGCGCCTGTCAGCTGCGCCTCGGCGTTGACGGGATCAAAAACAGTGCCGCAGTCGGCAACGATCCAGATATCGTCGATGCGCAGGCCACTGTCGGTCATGGTCACGTCAATGACCTCGGCCACGGGCACACCGTGGGTATGTGCGAAGGCAATCCCGCGCCCGCGTCCGGGCCCGATGTCTGCCCCCGACCAGTTCGACATCTCGCCTACAGCTTCCAGCACGCGGCGCGAGTCTGCGTCGTCGATCAGGCGCAGCCGTTCTGCCAGCGGATCGGCCCCAGCCGCGTGGATCAGCTCTGACAAGAACCCTTCGTGAAAGAAACTGTTTGAACAGGCTCCGGGCGAGCGCCACGATCCAATCGGCATAAGCTGCGGCGCGGCATACCCCGTCACGCGGTAGTTCGGGATAGCGTAGGGCTGATCAAACGCTCCCCAAGCCAGCATCACATCAGGTCCGGGTGGCACGAAAAAGACGCGCTCAAACCATGATTGCACCAGCGACGGGCTGATCGTGTCAAGATCACAGGCGACCACGCGGCCATCCGCAACCGCGCCGCGCGCACGGGCTAAATGCAGGGGTCGGGGGAAATCATGGGTCATATCCTCTTCTCGGCTCCACGTGGTCTTGATCGGTGTGCCCGGCATGGAGGCGGCAATCTGGATCGCATGCACCACATAATCATGGTCAAGCCTGCGACCAAAGCTGCCACCGGCGGGCAAGACATGTAGAGTGACTTGTGCCTTATCGAGGCCAGTGATTTCCGCTGCAGCGTCCCGAACGACATGCGGCACTTGGGTGGCGGTCCAGATCGTCACGCTGTCCGTTTCTAACAGCACTGTGGCGCTCAGCGGCTCCAACGCGGCATGGGCGAGGAACGGCGTTCGGTATTCCGCTTGGATGATCTCCCCTCCGTTCAGAGCGAACTCCACGTCACCATCGTCGCGCAAGCGACTGTTGCGGTTGTCCTCTGTATGCGCATCCTCCAGCACCTGCCACATCTCGGCGCTGCTGGCAGGATAGTCTGGGGCAAGCCAATCAACCTCAAGCGCGTCAGCAGCTTGAAAGGCGAACCATGTATTTTCGGCAATTACGGCAAGGCCTTCGTTCACCTCGACAACTGACCTGACGCCTTGCATCGCAAGCGCGGCATCGGCGTTATAGCCTGCCATTGCGCCACCCCGGCCCGGATTTGCGCGCACGGTCGCATGCAACATATTGGGCAGAACAACATCAATGCCGTAGTCTTGGGTACCTGTCGATTTCGCGACGATATCAAGCCGACGATAAGGTTTCCCCAACCGCTTCCATTCTGTCGCGGGGCGCAGGACAACGTCTGTCACAGGGTCGATCTGTGCCGCATCAGCAGCGAGATCGGTGTAAGCAATACGCATCCCATCCGGCAGAATGACATGCCCGTCCCCTGTGCGCAGGTCCGCAATGGCGACACCTGTAAGCACTGCTGCGGCGGCCTTTAGCGTTTCACGTGCGGTGGCACCTGCGCGGCGCAGGGTTTCATGCAGATCGGCCGTCGAAGATGAGCCGCCAGTGAACTGCGACCCCGTCAGCCGTGAAACCGTGATCATTAGATCGCGCACAGTCTCGGCCACCCGTCCGTGATCCCACGCCGGAAAGGGTGTGCTTTCAGCTGCAACGCTCCCATTAAAATAGGCTTGATGTGGCTGGCCGGGGTCGAGCGTTGCCGTGGCCGGATCAATATCCAGCTCTTCGGCGATCAGCATGGCTTGGGTCGAGGCGATCCCTTGACCCACATCTGCACGGGGCACGATCAGCGTGATGCCATCGGGCGTGATCTTTACGAACGGTGTCAGGGCCGCCTCACCTTCCCCCAGATCATCATGCAAAGGGTTGGGCGTTGGGCGGTTAACAAAATAGGCCCCGAAGGCAACTCCTCCGACAATGGCGGCGGACCCGATGAGAAAGCTGCGGCGGGCGATTGTTTTGGCGCGTCCCATTCCTTATGCCTCCCGCAACGTTGCGGCGGCTGTGTGAACAGCAGCGCGGATGCGCGGATAGGTTCCGCAACGGCACAGATTGGCCGACATCGCGTCATCAATATCTGCGTCGCTTGGCTCAGCATTGTTGGCCAAAAGGTCAGCAGCTTGCATCATCTGTCCAGACTGGCAATAGCCACATTGCGCGACCTGATGTTCGATCCATGCCTTCTGCACGGCGTGCAACGCATCCGGCGTGCCCAGCCCGTCAATTGTTGTCACAGGACCCCAAACATCGCCAAGCGCCACTTGGCAGGACCGCACGGCTTCACCGTCGATATGAACCGTGCAGGCCCCACATTGCGCAATGCCGCAGCCGTATTTGACGCTTGTGATGTTCAAGCCATCTCGCAGCGCCCAAAGCAGGGGCATGTCAGACGGCAAATCGACATTGCGCGTTTCACCATTGATGACGAGGTCCATAGGTCTCTCCGTTCGGTTTGCGGGCGATGCAGAACATCGCGTTGCCTCAAAACTAGGGGCAGCCGTATTAAGAGGCGATATGCAATTTAGGTCACAGGCAGGCAAATCAGGTCAGCCACCATTCTGGATATGGCCTTGCGCGTTTCCGAATGGCATTCTGGTTGTGCAAAAGGAGACCCTCACCGTTGGAACGTTCAGAAACATATTCGCTCTTTATGGCGACTGATGTGGTTTGCCGGATACTCGGGGTCGATCCGCAAGTGATGCTCGAGACCGCTGGCCTTGCAAAAGTCGCACGCGGCCGCACCGAATTGCGGGTTACGGCAGCTCAATATTTCGATGTTTGGAATACGATGGAGGCGTTGTCGCTGCGCGCTGACTATGTTCCCTACCTTGGCGTCGCCATTTCCCGTGGCCCGGTGATCCCTGTATTCTTCACCCTGTCCTGTGCGCCAAATCTGGAAACAGGCCTGATGCGTTT
>JAFMHE010000332.1 GCA_017854675.1 Paracoccaceae bacterium
CTGGATCACGACCGCCGTACATCCGCGTCAGCCCTGCGAAACTCGGCACGCATCCGATGTGCACATAAGGGCCTGCAGTCTGCGAGGGGGTTTCTTGATATTTGGCCACTACGTTCCCTCCATCCGGTTTTCGAACATCGTGGCACTGCGCCCGCGCAATACGATGTCAAAACGGTAGGCGCGCATGTCCATCGGCACCGTGCGCGCCATGTCCAGACGTGCCACAAGCGTGTAGATGGCGCTGGCATCCGGTATGGACTGCACAATCGGGCAGAGTGCGATGTGCGGATCGCCCTCAAAATACATCTGCGTGATCAAGCGCTGTGCAAACCCGTCGCCGAACACCGAAAAATGGATATGCGCAGGCCGCCAGTCATTGCCGCCGTTGGGCCAAGGGTACGGCCCCGGCTGAATCGTGCGAAAGCTGTAGCTGCCATCTGCTTGGGTGATGCACCGCCCGCAACCGCCGAAATTCTCGTCCAACTGCGCCAGATAGCCGTCCTTTTTGTGCCGGTATCGCCCGCCTGCATTGGCCTGCCACACCTCGATCAGTTTCCCCGGCACCGGGCGGCCATCCTCGTCGCGCAGCACGCCGTGGACCTCAATCCGTGGCCCGATCGCGGTTTGGCCCGCAGCGGCATAGTTCACGATCAGGTCGGCGTCATCGGGGCCAAGGTTGTTCTGCCCGAAAACCGGTCCCATCATCTCGGTTGCTGTCGGCGCATATTGCAACCGCACATGCTGCGGCGACCGCAGCAAGGAGGACCGGTAATCTGGTGCCAAGGGCGGCGGGTGCCGTTCCAGATCACGCGGCGCAATCAGCTTTTGTGTCATCTCGGAGCCTTTCGAATATGCGGGCCAAGTCATTTTGACCCAAAGCGCCAAGCTAGTCGAGCGGCAGGCCCACATAGTTTTCAGCGATGCTGCGCGACGCGGCCTCTGACTGCACCAGATAATCAAACTCGGCGCGCTGCATCTTTTTCTCGAACGGGGAATGGTCGGGGAACTGGTGCATCAGCGTTGAAAGCTGCCACGAGAACCGTTCGACTTTCCAGACCCGCGCAAGGACTTGGGCGGAATAGCTGTCGATGTGGTGGTCGTTGCCGTTTTTGTAATGCTCAATCAATGCGCGCGACAGGATCCGCACATCCGCCACGGCAAGATTCAGACCCTTGGCCCCTGTGGGTGGCACGATATGGGCGGCATCCCCAGCAAGAAACATATTGCCATAGCGCATTGGTTCCGCGACGAACGACCGCAAGGGCGCGATGCTTTTTTCAAACGAGGGGCCGGTTTGCAGATCTGCCGCCGCGTCAGGTCCAATGCGCCGCGACAGTTCTTGCCAAAACCTGTCATCTGACCAATCCTCCACCGTATCGGTCAGGTTGCATTGCACGTAATACCGGCTGCGCGTGTTGGACCGCATAGAACAAAGCGCAAAGCCGCGTTCGTGGTTGGCATAGATCAATTCGTGGCTGACAGGCGGACGTTCAGTGAGCACGCCAAGCCAACCAAAGGGATAAACCCTTTCGTAGGTTTTCAACACCTCCGCAGGGATCGCCTGACGCGACACACCGCGAAAACCGTCGCATCCCGCGATATAGTCGCAGGTGATCGTAACCGGCTGCCCATCATGTTGAAAGCTGACTGTAGGGCTATCTGACTTGAGATCAGAAGGCACAACATCCGAGACGTTGAAAAAGAATTGCGCGCCTTCTGCGATGCGCTTTTCAAACAGGTCGCGGGTGACTTCGGTCTGGCCGTAAACCATGACCGACTGGCCCGTCAGTGCGGCCAGATCGATCCGGTGGCGGTCCCCGTCAAAGGCCAGATCAAAACCGCTGTGCGGCAATCCCTCGCGTGCCATGCGCGCGCCCACACCCGCCTCGTTCAGCGCATCAACGGTGCCTTGCTCAAGAACACCCGCACGCACGCGCGCCTCGATATAGGTGCGGTCCTGCCGGTCGATCACGATGCTGCGGACACCTGCATTGGCCAGCAATTGCGATAGCAAAAGGCCCGCAGGCCCCGCACCGATGATGCATACTTGGGTGGTGTGGTTTTGCCTCATAGTCTTCCAAAATAGCTTAAGAACACCGTCATGCAATGCACACTACAGCGGTTGAATTGCACTCTTCGATCAGAATACGTCATACTGCGGCGTAAATCAGCCAAGGATTTGACTTTGCCGCACCAAACGAACCCGACCTATGCGCATTATGATGAATTCTTGTCAGACACTTTGGTCGATGACATTCACCAAAGATGACCAGACTTGCGCAACAGGCCCTGCAAAGAGACCGATGTCGCAAAGCAGATTTACAACCCGTGCTTGCCTTGCTACGTCTTCGGTACGGACATTCCGAGGACGCGACCATGCTCATTCACCGATGGCGAACTGACCGCATCTGACCCCCTGCCTGCGGCGGGGCGCGTCACGCCGTCCTTTCAGATGATTCCGGGCCCCAGCGCCCCCCAATAAACGATACACAAAATGACAGATATGACGTTCGTCACCAAAGGTGGCGTCACCGTAACGCGCAGCATCACGCCCGCAGAATTCGGCGCCTCAAGCGAGGCCTTGATCGACCGGCTCGACACCCATCTGGGTGCGCTATTCAGTTCCAACTACGAATATCCGGGCCGTTATAACCGCTGGGAATTTGGCTTTGCCGAGCCACCCCTGATGATCCAGAGCCGGGGCCGCGACATGGTGCTGCGGGCGCTGAACGCGCGTGGCGAGGTTCTGTTGCAGATGATCGGGCCTGTGGTTCAAGCATTGGAGGCTGTCGCCGCGTCCGAGGGTACGGCAACAGAAATCAAGCTGACCATTCGCACGCCGGACCGGCTTTATAATGAGGAAGAACGCTCGAGGGCGCCTTCCGTGTTTTCAGTTCTGCGGGCGATTGCGGATCAGTTCCAGACCGAAGAAGACAGCCATCTGGGGCTATATGGCGCGTTCGGCTATGACCTTGCGTTTCAGTTTGAACCGATTGAATTCACGCTGGAACGTCCCGCCGACCAGCGCGATCTGGTGTTGTTCCTGATCGACGAATTGCTGATCACCGACCATTATTCCACACGTGCGTGGGTGCATGC
>JAFMHE010000333.1 GCA_017854675.1 Paracoccaceae bacterium
CTCTTCACATCAGCACTCTGTGCTTTGGCCCAGCAGGGCCAACTGTCGCCAACAACATCACCATGCATGGTCGACAGTTACCAGTCGCTGCGAAACTGCACCTGTCTGCCTCAACCACATTGATTAGGAACAGTCAGAGCGCCAGTGAAATTTTGTCGTCCTTAGCCCGCGAACAACAGGTCATCATCCGCTTGCCTTCCGCACGTTCCGCCTGAGACAGGACACGGTCGCGGTGGTCAATGCCACCGGCCATCACCGTCGCCTCGCACGATCCGCACAAACCTTCCTTGCAGTCGCAAGCGATATCAATTCCCGCCTCAATCAAAGCCTGATGCAAAGTTTGGTCAGGACGCACGGACAACGTCAGCCCGGAATCCGTTAGCTCTACCTCGAAACCATGTTCTTTCTCAGGGTCCAACAGATTTTCCGCCGCGCTAAAATGCTCAATGTGCAGGCTGTGTTCGGGCCAGTCTTTTGCCAGCTCTTCCAGTTCGGTCAAAAGCCTTTCGGGGCCGCAGGCATAAACCGGTTGTGCCACGCTGCTGCCCCCAGTGATCTGTGCCAGATCCATGCGGCGGCTTTTGTCACCTGCATAGATCGTCAGGCAATCCCCATGATCACGCTGAACACGGTCAAGGAGCGGCATATCACCAAGCTTTCGTCCCGCAAAATGCAACGCGTATGAGCGGCCTGTTGCCTTTAGGCGGTCGGCCATGGCGAGGATCGGTGTAATGCCAATGCCGCCTGCGATCAGCACATAGCGCTCGTCTGCTTCGCCTAAATGGAAGTGATTATGCGGACCGGTGACACTGATCTTGGAACCCGCATCAAGGGTGTCATGAATATGAACCGAACCGCCGCGGCCACCGTCTTCGCGCAGGATTGCAACCTGCCAGCTTTTGCGGTTGGCGGCATCACCACAGAGCGAATATTTGCGCACATAATCCCCGACGGTCAGATCAATATGCGCACCTGCGCTCCATGCGGGCAAATCGCGGCCTCGCGGGTCTTGCAGGGTCAGATGCAGAACGCCCGCATGCCTGTCGGCAGATGCCACCTTAAGATGACGCATGATGGATTGCCTTTCCGGCGACCCGATCGGAAAATCTATCGCAGGGCGTATTGCGTCAGGGTTCACTTTCTCGGGGTTCAGCGCAGGGTCCCATTCCACCCGGACCGCTTTGGGTCCCCGAAACGAGATGTTGGCAGGAAATTCGAACTCCTGATCTTGCTTCAGTTTGATATGCGGCAGGCGGCGCGTGAACTCATCAAGGAATATCCGCATCTCCATGCGACCGATGTTCTTGCCCATACATTGATGGCTGCCATAACCAAAGGTCAGATGCTCGGCGGAGTTGTCGCGGTAAAGGTCCAGCAAGTCGGGGTTTTCGAACTGGCGTTCGTCGTGATTGGCCGAAGCTGTTGCGATCAACAGCTTTGCGCCCTCGGGAATGGCCACGCCCCCCAGTTCGGTGTCCTGCGTGGCCTGCCTGCGCCATGCCGCGATCGGGCCGGAATGGCGCAGGCATTCTTCGACCGCATTCGGGATCAGGGCAGGGTTCTCGACGATTTCATCCCAGACGCCGGGCTGGCTCAGCAGCATACGAAACGCATTGGCCGAGGCGTTGGCCGTCGTTTCGTGAGCCGCCACAAGGATCGCCATCATCATCGAATGCAGATAGGATTCCGTCACGATATCGGGATGTGCAAGGTGCTGCCGGATGCTGGTCTGCATCCAACCTGGTGCGTCGGGATTGGCCTTCATCTTGTCGAGGATACGGCCCGAGGCCTGCCAAAACTGGCCCACTGCTTCGGCAACAGCCAGTTGTTCCTCCGGTTCGGGGCGGCCCCATGTGTTGGTTGTATGAGCCACCGAAAAGGACTTGAGGTCCTCGATGTCTTCTTCATCCACCCCAAGAAACTTCAGCGCCACGACCTGGGGGATTTCCCAGAACATGTCGGCCACCAGCTCAGCCCGCCCCTTTTCAATAAACCGGTCCATCGCGGCGCGTGTCAGATTGCGGATCATTGGCGCGTGATGGTCCAGCCGTTCGGGCAGGAAATCATCCATCAAAAGCCGCCGACGCTGCATATGCGCGGGCTCATCCTCGTTTACCAATGTCCGGTTCAGCGCATAGTTATAACGCTTCAGGATTTCAGCGGCCTCGGGCGGCGAGGGCGTGATTTTCTCCAAAACGATTGAGGGGGAAAATAGAATGTTGTCGCGAAACACAGCCTTTACATCAGCAAACCGGCTGACGATCCAATACCCGAGTTTGGGGCTATAAAACACCGGTTCTTGTTCGCGCGCCCACCGCAAGGCTTCAGCTGGATCAAGGCGGAATTCATCACCAAAAGCATCAAACTTCTGGGCCTGTGCCGATAAAGGGCATCCGGTTGGCGCTGTTCCAGATTGCTCCTGCATCCTGTTTCCCTTTTTCAAAGAAGCTGCGATGACGCCTTGCCAGAGACCTTGCTTTAACGAAGAAAGTCAACAATCCAGTCAGTTTCAGCAAGTTGAAATTCAACTTGTCTCGCGTTGTGAAATCTCCAATGATTGCTTTGGTTTCGTTGTTTCACTCAGCAGTTTCTAGCATGACCGCGTTCTATGGGCTGCATAGTTTCAGCCAGTCAGTCAAAAATAGGGCCGGGTTCTGCACCTTCGTGCAGGTTTGATTTCAACCCGACCAAGGGGGCAACGACCCCTCCCATCGTAACATAAGGCAAGTGCCAGACACCCTGAGGATGTCAGTGTGGTGTTCGGCGTGATTTCAAATGCCCGAGAGGGATGAGTTTGGTCGCATTGCCCAATCCCCCTCCCTCCGGTCATTTGTCAGCCCAATCCCGGATGTGGATTTAGAAACTTGGCCACCGCTTCAATCTCGGAAGGGCGCAGATCATGGCCGCCGCCGTGCCAGGCAAGTTCTACCTCGCTGCCTTGCGAAGCGTAATAACCCGCCAGCTTTTGTGTAGTTGCTGTGGGGCAAATCGGGTCATGCTGACCAGCGGTGATCAGCACGCGTTTTCCAGCCAACATTGGCTGCGCCGCCGGGGTCCACGGGATCAGCGGGTGCATCAGGATCAGGTCA
>JAFMHE010000334.1 GCA_017854675.1 Paracoccaceae bacterium
GACTTGGTCTCTTTAGCCAAGGTTGGATTGAATGAAAAGCCCTAGATTTAGACTAATGTGAACAGGGCCAAATCGCGGCGTTCTGCACAAAGGAAGGATGGCGCATTTCAGAGCCAACCACGATCCCCATGCGCCGTGCCAAGCCACCGTTAATCTCAAGTACAGCCGCAACATTGTCGCCGCCCGGAATTGGCGTTTCGTCCAGCGGAACAGCATCATGGTGAATGTGCTGCACCACGCCGCGCGCATCGACAAAAAGCATATCAAGCGGGATCAACGTGTTGCGCATCCAGAAACTGGCGCGCTGCGGGCGATCATAAACGAAAAGCATGCCGGCACTCTTTGCCAGTACCTCGCGGTGCATCAGACCTTGCGCCTGCTCTTGCGGATCATCGGCAATTTCAACCGCGAATCGCGCTGTGCCCCAGTCGCCGCGGATAAATACAGCGTCCTCGCGGCACGATGCAAACGCGGCCCCGGCCCCCAGAAACACCAAGGATGCCGCCAAACCAGCGACAGCGCGCCCTTTCAGGTGCCAAATTCTAACCCGGGTGTGTTCCACGTCTGCACCTTTTTTTCCATTCTGCCGTACTTGCCATCCAACACGTCAAACGCAAGCGCCTCGCTACTTTGTACATCAGACAGGCCAGTGCGGCGCAATAGTTCGACATGTAGAAAAATTATCGGTGACGCCTCCCTCTGGCACGAAAAGCCAACACTGGTAGGGGACGAAATGCCTCGGCGGATGTCATCCTCTGCGCAGCACCTGTCAAAGCGTACTTCAAAAACCTAACGCCCTGATCTGCACAGAATCGCCACGCCGCAGCAGTTGTGCAGATCACAGTGCATTCGCAAACCTACGGGTTCAGCCGCGTCACCTGCCAAGCATCGTCAAGGGTAGGCCGCCGCCACTGGAACCTGTCGTGCAGGCGGAAATCACCATCGGCCCACAGCTCGATCTCAAGCGGTGTGATCCGGTAGCCGCCCCAGAACGGCGGGCGGTCAGGGTTAGTGCCCTTTTGCGCCGTGATTTTGGCCACATCTGCCATCAGACTGGTCCGGCTTTTCAAAGGGCGCGACTGCGCCGACGCCCAAGCCCCCAACCTGCTTTTGAGCGAGCGTGACTTGTAGTAGGCATCGGCTTTCGGACCATCCTCGCGCGTGACAACCCCCCGCACCCGCACCTGTCTGCGCAGGGATTTCCAGTGCATGACAAAGGCCGCCTTGCCCGCCTGCTCTATCTCCTGCGCCTTCTGGCTCTCATAATTCGTGTAGAAAACAAAAGCATCGTCTTCGATTTCCTTGAGCAAGACCATACGGACATTCGGCAGACCGTCTGCGTCCACGGTCGACATGGCGATGGCGTTCGGATCGTTGATCTCGCTCTCTTCAGCCTCGTTCAGCCAGCGGCGCGCGATGTCAAAAGGGTTGTCTCCGGCAAAGATGCCACTGCGCTTTTCCATGGGGTTTTCCGTTGTCTGTGCGGCATCTGTGATCAGCCGCTATCTGGTGGGTTGGATTGCCCTTGCAGGCATATGTGCGCAAAGGCTTTGTGCAGCAGCCTTGATGGCCCGCGTTCAATCCCCTAAACGTGCATTACATAATGACACCTAGGGTAAGGCTTGGCGATGGCAAATGATTTGATGCAAGGGAAACGCGGGCTGATCATGGGGCTTGCCAATGACAAGTCCATCGCATGGGGTGTCGCGAAATCCTTGGCGGATGCGGGCGCGGAACTGGCGTTCTCGTTTCAGGGCGATGCGTTGAAAAAGCGCGTTGTGCCGCTGGCGGCCTCTTTGGGCAGTGACATCGTGCTGCCGTGTGATGTGGGTGACGAGGCGTCGATTGATGCGCTGTTTGACAGCCTCAAAGAAACCTGGGGGGAATTGGACTTTGTAGTCCACGCCATTGGCTTTTCAGACAAAAACGAGCTGCGCGGACGCTATGTCGATACCTCGCGCGGCAATTTCGCGATGTCGATGGATATTTCGGTCTACTCCTTTACCGCTGTGATGCAGCGCGCCGAAAAGATGATGTCACCCGGTGCTTCTGCCGTGACACTGACGTACTACGGCGCTGAAAAAGTCATGCCACATTATAACGTGATGGGCGTGGCCAAGGCCGCACTCGAGGCATCTGTGAAATATCTGGCCGAAGATCTGGGCAAAGACGGCATTCGCGTCAACGCGATCTCTGCCGGTCCGATCAAGACGCTCGCCGCCTCCGGCATCGGCGATTTCCGCTATATTATGAAGTGGAACGAATATAATTCACCCCTGCGCCGCAACGTGACGATTGAGGATGTGGGCAAAGCCGCGCTTTTCCTGATCTCTGATCTGGGCTCCGGCACCACGGGTGAGAACCTGCATGTCGATGCGGGCTATCATGTGGTCGGCATGAAGGCGGTTGATGCGCCTGACATGTCCAAAGACTAACGCCGTTCAAGGAAATAAAAGATGTCCGATACACGCCTGCCACACGAAAAAGGTTTTCACATTTCATGGGATCAGATCCACCGCGACAGTCGTGCGCTGGCATGGCGGTTGGATGGCAAAGGCCCGGATGATGGCGCATGGCGCGCCGTGGTAGCTATCACACGCGGCGGTATGGCCCCTGCGATGATCGTTGCGCGCGAATTGGACATCCGCACCGTCGACACGATCTCTGTGGTGTCCTACCACGCGGGCGGCGGCAAAGCCGATCAGCGCCGCGAGGCACGCGTCCTAAAATCGCCCGACGCCGAAATGATGGGTGATGGCACCGGCATCCTGATCGTGGATGATCTGGTCGACAGCGGCAAAACACTGGAACTGGTGCGCCAACTCTACCCCAATGCCCATTTCGCCACAGTCTATGCCAAACCCGAGGGCGAACCGCAGGTCGATACCTTCATTACCGGCGTCAGCCAAGACACATGGATCTTTTTCCCGTGGGACATGGCCCTGCAATACGTAGAACCCTACCGCGGCAAAGATTAAGAAACCCCTTACACGGCCGCTCTTTACCCCTTTCTTTTTGGCCTTAAATATTTCGGGGAGCGCGAGGGGCTGGCCCCTCGCTCCACCCTCAGAACCGCACAC
>JAFMHE010000335.1 GCA_017854675.1 Paracoccaceae bacterium
AAACTGCCAATCGGCGATCCAACCATGAAAATTCATCGACACCGGCAACGTGAGAGTTGCGCGCTTCAAATGTGGGATGCGGCCGTTTTTCTTCTTTTGCATTACCCGCCACTTGGCGAACCCGACTTGCGGGGCTATCACAACCGTCCGATCACATAAGGGAAGCCCGCCATGAACGCTGTCGCAGATCGCATTGCCCGCAATATTGCCACTGACATCGGGGCACGCCCTGAACAGGTCACCGCGACGGTTGTCCTGCTAGACGGCGGCGATACTGTGCCGTTTGTCGCCCGCTACCGCAAAGAGGTGACAGGCGGATTGGATGACACGCAACTGCGCAGGTTGGCCGAACGGCTGGATTATCTGCGCGATCTAGAAAAGCGGCGCGCCAGCATTCTGGGCGAAATCACCGATCAAGGGAAACTGACCGATGCGTTGGCCCGTTCGATTGCGGGTGCGGATACCAAAGCGGTGCTTGAGGATCTTTATCTGCCGTTCAAGCCCAAGCGCCGTACCAAGGGGATGATTGCCCGCGAGAACGGGTTAGAGCCGTTGTTGCGTGCGATTATGACTAACCGCGCCGCTGATCCCGTGGGTTTGGCCCAAGGATATCTGGGCGAGGCTGTCCCGACCGAGAAAGACGCTTTAGCAGGTGCGCGTGATATTCTGGTGGAAGAGCTGGGTGAGAACGCGACGCTGCTGGGGCGGCTGCGCGGTGTCATGCAACAAGAGGCCCTGATCATGGCCCGCGTAAATAAGGGGAAGGAAGAGGCGGGCGCGAAGTTCTCAGACTACTTTGCCCACACTGAGAAATGGGCGACAATTCCGTCGCACCGCGCACTTGCCATCCTGCGTGCCGCGAAAGAAGAGATCGTGACCGTCGATATCGCACCTGATCCTGACACAGGCGTGCCGCGTATGATCGGCATTGTTGCCGCTGAGATCGGAATATCTGGCCAAGCGCCCGGTGATCTGTGGTTGCAGGACGTCGCGGGCTGGACATGGCGCGTCAAGTTAAGCGGGACCATGTTTATGGATCTGCTGACGGACCTGCGCCGCCGCGCCCATGCCACCGCGATTGATGTCTTTGCCCGCAACCTGCGTGATCTGCTGCTGGCGGCCCCCGCAGGAG
Organism: Paracoccaceae bacterium; assembly: GCA_017854675.1. GTDB lineage: Bacteria > Pseudomonadota > Alphaproteobacteria > Rhodobacterales > Rhodobacteraceae > Sulfitobacter. Next base: position 1,133 of record JAFMHE010000335.1, read on the forward strand.
CGCGCGCGACGTTGGGCCTTGATCCCGGTATCCGCACGGGATGTAAGATCGCCGTGGTGGACGAAACTGGCAAGCTGCTGGATACCGCGACGATCTATCCTTTCCAGCCACGCAATGATCTGCGCGGCGCGGAAGAAACCCTGCTGCATATGATCGCCAAACATGGTGTTGCCTTGGTCGCTATCGGGAATGGCACCGCCAGCCGCGAGTCCGAACGTTTGGTCGCGGATGTCCTCAAACGTCTACCCGCAGGAGTGGCGCGTCCCACGCCGGTGATCGTGTCAGAGGCGGGTGCGTCGGTTTATTCGGCGTCTGAACTGGCGTCACTGGAATTCCCTGATATCGACGTGTCCATTCGCGGCGCTGTGTCCATCGCGCGGCGCTTGCAAGACCCGCTGGCGGAACTGGTCAAGATCGAACCGCAGGCCATTGGTGTGGGCCAGTACCAGCACGATGTCGATCAACGCCGTCTGGCGCAGTCGCTGGCGGGTGTGGTCGAAGATGCGGTGAATGCTGTAGGTGTCGATCTGAACATGGCCTCGGCCCCGCTGTTGTCACATATCGCGGGTTTGGGTGCGTCATTGGCGCAAGCCATCGTCACGCACCGCGATGTTCATGGCCCTTTTGCCACGCGCAAAGCGTTGTTGAAGGTGGCCGGCTTGGGCCCAAAAGCGTTCGAGCAATGCGCAGGGTTTTTGCGTATCACGGACGGCACTGAGCCACTTGATGCGTCATCGGTACATCCCGAGGCTTACGGCGTAGCACGCAAGATTGTGCAGGCGTGTGGTCGCGATGTGCGTGCGATCATGGGCGACAACGGCGCGCTTGCGGGTCTGGATGCTGCGCATTTTGTAGATGAAAGCTTTGGTCTGCCCACCGTGCGCGATATTTTGGCTGAGTTGGAAAAACCCGGCCGCGATCCGCGCCCGGCCTTTAAAACTGCGACATTTGCCGAAGGGATCGACAGTATGGCCGACCTTAAGACCGGCATGTCGCTTGAAGGGACTGTGACGAATGTCGCGGCCTTCGGTGCCTTTGTCGATATTGGTGTGCATCAAGACGGGTTGGTGCATGTCAGCCAGCTGGCGGACCGATTTGTCAAAGACCCGCACGAGGTTGTCAAAGCCGGTGATGTTGTCCGTGTGCGCGTGTCAGAGGTCGATATCCCCCGCAAGCGGATCGCGCTGAGCATGCGCAAGGATGGTGGGGCGGAGGCCGCACAGCCAAAAGCCGCTGCTAAACCAAAACCAGCCAAGTACAAACAGACCCATGCGGCGGCGAAACCAGCGTCCAACAGTCAGGGCGCATTGGGGTCAGCCCTTGCTGCAGCACTGAAAGGACAAGACGGGCGTTAGGAGTTCCCTTCAGCTGCGCCCAGCTTGGCCCAAAATGACGATTTGTGCGCGTGCAGGGTTTGCAGTGTCTGGATGTACTCTGCATGGTTCGGAAACGCCCCGTATTCGGCGATCTCGACATCAAGTGTCGCACAGTCAGACAGGTGATCGGCGGCGTGTCCGTACCGCGTAGCCTTGCCTTGCTGTAGCGCGTAATTGATCATCGCGCGCCAAAGAAGCACAGCTGCCAAGGGGTGGCGCATGCGCAACGCTTCGGCGGCAGGGGAAAGCAATCCGTAGTTGTTACCGTTGATCTCTTCAGCGCGGGTTTCGATTAATTGCGCTGCTGTCAGCAAATCGGGCCATTCCAGACAGAACGAAAGCGCGGTCGAGAAGTTGGGGTAGGCAAGGACATGGGTCTTTGCTCTATCCTCGGCTTCTACGTCTTCGAAATCTGGCAAAGGCCGCAGATAGTTACGCAGGTGTTGCATGCTAAGGGTTGCGCAAAAGCAGTCCCAACGATGCGTTTGCGCATCCTCGGCCCGCCCCAACGCAATCAGAACGGCAATATAGGCATCGTCCCATGCCGCCTGACCGAATGTGTTTTC
>JAFMHE010000336.1 GCA_017854675.1 Paracoccaceae bacterium
GCACGACTGGGCGTCTGTCTTTGCAAGCGCAGTCGGGAAGTCGCAGCTTTCTTGGAGGGGCCGCCACACCAACCGCCGGGTTCAACCAAGACTATCTGGGGCCGACACTCATTCTCAAGAATGGTGATCTGGCCGCCGAAGTGACCAACGCGCTCAAAGCCCCTGTGAGCGCCCATTGGCACGGCCTTTTGGTGCCCGGAGAGCATGACGGCGGCCCGCACCTGCCAATTGCGCCGGGCGAGAGCTGGCAACCTGAAATGTATGTCGCACAAGATCCCGCGACCGCTTGGTATCATTCGCATATCCATGAGCGGACGGCAGAGCAGGTGTATTTCGGGCTCGCGGGCGTCATCCACGTCACTGACGGAGACGACGATGCGCGCGGTTTACCATCGGCGCATGGTGTCGATGACTTGACACTAGTCTTGCAGGATCGCCGTTTCGATGACGTGGGGCGCATGGTTTATAATCCCTCAATGATGGATGTAATGCACGGGTTTGCGGGCAACTACTTGTTGGTCAACGGTCAAGCTGGCGCGACGGCGGTCGTGCCACGAGGGATCGTGCGATTGCGCCTGCTCAACGGATCAAACGCCCGCGTTTATACGCTGTTTTTTGGCGACACGCGCCCAATGCATTTGGTGGCAACGGATGGCGGGTTCTTGCCCGCACCGATTGCTCTGGACACGCTAAGTCTTGCGCCGGGTGAACGGGCTGAGGTGCTTGTCGATATGTCAAGCGGCGGCGCACCTGTCCTGATGAGCGATCCAGCGCAACCTTACGGCGTTCTGCCATTTGCGGTCGACGCGGCGCTGCCCGCGCGCATAACGCGCCTACCAGACAAACTCGACGGCATGATCGAAGACCTTGCGGGGACTGAAGTGGAAACACGGGATGTTTCGCTCGACATGGGCATGCGCGGTATGATGATGGGCGGCGGTGCCTTTGCCATCAACGGACGCCCTTATGACATGGCGCGGATCGATTTCGCTGTCGTGCAGGGCACTGTCGAGCGTTGGCATATTCGCAGCACGATGGTGGCCCATCCGTTCCACGTTCATGGAGTGCGGTTCCGCGTCTTGAGCGAGAATGGCGCACCGCCGCGGCCCGAAAACTCCGGCTGGAAAGATACGCTGCTTGTGCCTGGCGAAGCGGAGATCATAGCGAGCTTTGACCAACCTGCGCGCCAAGAGACACCCTATATGTTCCACTGCCATATCCTTGAGCATGAAGATGCAGGTATGATGGGGCAATTCACGGTTACTTAAGGGTTGCACCCTAGTGACGAAAGTCCACGCGAAGGAAACTTCAAGCATGTCGACAATGGAAACCATCTTTGCCGCCGAGCCGCAGCTGCGCCTTGGGGTGTTTCTTGGCGTTCTGGCGATCATGGCGCTGTGGGAGTTGCTTGCACCGCGGCGTCGGCGAGATATTCCACGGGTTATCCGGTGGTCAAATAATCTGGCCTTGGTGGTCATTGACACGATCGTTTTACGTTTGACCTTTCCAATCCTCGCGGTCGGATTGGCCATCATGGCCCAAGAGCGTGGCTGGGGGTTGTTCAATTTCATCGACACGCCTGCTTGGGTTGCGGTCCTTGTGAGTGTCATCGTTCTAGATTTGGTCATCTATTTGCAGCACGTCATGTTTCATGCGGTCCCTGCGCTTTGGCGGTTGCACCGGATGCATCACGCGGACCTCGACTTTGATGTCACCACAGGCTTGCGGTTTCATCCGATTGAGATTGTGCTCTCGATGGGGATCAAACTGGCATTGGTTTTGGTATTGGGCCCGCCTGCCGTCGCGGTCTTAATTTTTGAGGTCTTGCTGAATGCGACTGCGATGTTCAACCATTCGAATGTCCGACTGCCCTTGATCGTGGACAGGTTCCTCCGCTTGATTATGGTGACCCCAGATATGCACCGCGTTCATCACTCAATTTTACCAGAGGAAACGAACAGCAATTTTGGCTTCAACCTTCCTTGGTGGGATAGGCTACTGGGCACCTATAGGGCGCAGCCTGCCGCGGGGCATGAGGCCATGACGATCGGGATTGAACAATTCAGAACGCCCCGAGACCAGTGGCTGGATCGAATGTTGATTCAGCCTGTCAAAGGACCAGCGAGCGGCTATTCAATCAACCGAAAAGCAAACGATAAACGATAGGCAAGAGCGGCGCACTTGCCTGAATTTCAGTCGCAAAGGAAATAAGGGTTACTCACCGACAAAATGCGGGGCGCTTCTGCCACGAAAATCAGCCACGTATTTCTTCCCTTCAACCAAACAACACACCTCCTTAGGTTTTTGCCTATTCGGGTAGGCGCCGGGGTGATGATGGGCGCGGGCATATTTGCGCTGACCGGACAAATTGCTGAACTGGCCTGGCCGCCGTTTTCTTTCTCCGTCGTGATAGGCGCCAGCGGAATAGTGAAATGACAGTCTGATCCACTGACTTTGTTGCCTGGGCTGATTGCGCTGGCGTTTGAACGGGCCTTTTGGGCCCGCGGTCAGGCTCATGAGGTCAGCACGACCAGTCCGGAAAAGACTTGAGCTTCCAGTAGCTAGATGCCTTAGGCATGCCCAAACAGAAAGGTGGCACGACATGAACCAAGATTATCCCAACGCGAAATCGAACATTCCAGAAGATGCCCAGACTGCTAGAGACCCCGTTTGCGGAATGACCGTTGTGGTCGAACCTGACACGCGCCACGCCGATTTTTCGGATAAGACTTTTCATTTCTGTTCGGAAAAATGCGAGACAACGTTCAAGGCCGACCCGTGGTTTTACGCGTCGGGCCGTGCCGAAGGCCGCACTAAGCCGTCCCGCACAAACACCCAATATACCTGCCCGATGCATCCCGAGATTGTCCGCGATGCGCCCGGTTCCTGCCCGATCTGCGGTATGGCGTTGGAGCCGATGCTGCTGAGAACGGCAATGCAAAAGTGAGCCACGGAAGTGGCGTGATAATCTCGCTGCGGGCAGCGTAAAATGTTGCCACTTTGGCCCTTTCTGTTTGCAGGGAGGGCGGGAGATTTTAGTCGTGGATTTATATTTGAAGGTCCGCCTCGCGC
>JAFMHE010000337.1 GCA_017854675.1 Paracoccaceae bacterium
GTGCTTGTCAGCGCAGTGGCAGAGCCTTGGCCCGGTGATCTGGGATGGCAATATACCGTCAACGGTACGCCCCTGGGCGGTGCGCTGGTCGTGCCCTTGATCACAGCGCTGGTGCCTATGGACTATGTTCAGGACAGTGTTGGCACCATATTTGCCCCTCAAAACGCCCCCGATGGATACGCCGAACACCTTGGCGTCGGGCTGACCCTGCGCCGCGAAAGCATGCGCGCGAATGCACAGCAGGTGAATGCGCTGCGGCCCCATGTTGTTGAGATGAAAAAGAAATATGGCACCCTGACCATGCCGATTGAAATGGTGCACGGAGACGCCGACACCATCGTGCCGCTTTCCGTTCACGCCGCCATTCTGGTGAATGATGTTCCGAACGGTGCGCTGCGGGTGCTTGAGGGCGCAGGCCACATGCCACAGCACACCCATACCAGTGAAGTCGTGGACGCGATTGACCGCGCCGCTGCACGCGCGGGTTTGCGTTAAGCCGATTAACATCCCATATAGGGTCAAACGTTCCCTGACCGGAGGCCCCATGGACCTGCCTTTTGACGGCGCAATCAGCGCATTTTACAAAAACGACGCCCCGGACGAGGTTCGCAACGCGATCAAGCGGGCCGAAAAGGGTGACATCATAACGCCCGGCTACCCCCATTCCGAACGGCTCGCAGGGAAAGTCTATGACAAGGATTACGCCAAGCTGCAGATCGAAATGGTCAAACTGCAATCATGGGTGCGCGACAGCGGTACGCGCGTTGCGATGGTCTTTGAAGGGCGCGACGCTGCAGGCAAGGGCGGCACAATCCGGCGTATGCGTGAAAACCTGAACCCGCGCGCCGCACGGGTCGTTGCCCTCAACAAACCCTCGGACGTCGAGCAAGGGCAATGGTATTTTCAGCGCTATATCAAGCACATGCCCAGTAGTGGCGACATGGTTTTCTTTGACCGCTCATGGTACAACCGTGGTGTGGTTGAACCGGTTTTCGGCTTTTGCACCCCCGAACAGAACACGCATTTCTTTACCCAAGTTCCAGAGTTTGAAAGCATGTTGGTTGATGACGGTGTGCATCTTTTCAAATTCTGGCTGAACGTTGGCCGCGCTGAACAATTGCGCCGCATGCTGGCGCGCGAAAGCGATCCGCTCAAGCAATGGAAGCTGAGCGGGATCGACGTCAAAGGTCTGTCGAAATGGGATGCCTATACGGCTGCCATCAAAGACACGCTGGCGCGCAGTCACACGTCCGCCGCCCCCTGGACCGTGATCCGCGCAGATGACAAACGCCGCGCGCGTCTGAATGCGATGCGCATCGTTCTGCACGCCTTTGAATATCCTCAAAAGAATGCCAAAGCCATTGGTGCGGTCGACGATCAGATTTGCGGCGGCCCGGACATTTGGGATGCCTAAAAAAGGCTACCACCACGGCAATCTGAAACAGACGTTGATTGATGGTGCGCTGACTTTGATCGAGCAGCGCGGCCCGACGGGTTTCACCCTGTCTGAGGCTGCCAAGCAGGCAGGCGTCACCCCTGCTGCTGTCTACCGCCATTTCGACGGGCGCGAGGCCTTGATCGCCGAAGCTGCCCTGCAAGGATACGAGATTTTTGCCGACCTGATGGACTACGCCTATCAAAGCGGTCAGCCCTCTGCGCTCAAAGCATTCGAGGCCACAGGCCGCGCTTATCTGGCGTTCGCCCGCAAATATCCCGGCCATTACATCGCAATGTTCGAAAGCGGCGTCTCGGTAAACCGCACACCTGATCTGGCCGCAGCGGCGAACCGGGCCAATGCAGTTCTGGAAAAGGCGGCCACCGACCTGAGCCAACACATCCCCGCAGACAAGCGCCCGCCTGCGTCCATGTTCAGTGCGCACATCTGGGCGATGAGCCACGGGGTTGTCGAACTCTTCGCGCGCAACTCGCCCGGTCGCGCGTCACCGTTTCCGCCAGAGGATCTGTTGGAAACGGGAATCGGGATATACTTGCGCGGTCTTGGCCTTGTCAAACCAGATGAATAACGGCCTCTAAGCCATTGCAGGTGATAGGCTTTCCGTCACTTCCGCAGCGATCGCGATTGAATGTTTTCGCGCTGCGTGGTCGTGGATCTGGCTGGTCAGAATAACTTCATCCGGTGCGTATCTGTCGATCAGGTCGCGCAATTCCTGCCTGACCTTGTCGCGCCCTCCGGTGGCTGACACGCGAAGCATCAGGTCGACAGAGCGTCGCACGCCTGCCCCGATCACCGCGTCGATATTATCGACAGGACGCGGTAATTTGCCCCGCGTTCCGGTGCGCATACGGGCAAAAGCCTGCTGCATCGAGGTCCGCAGGTATGCACCTTCGGCATCCGTATCTGCGGCAAAAACATTCGCCGCCAGCATGAATTTCGGGGCCGCAAGATGCTCGGACGGGCGGAACGTCCGCCGGTAGATATCGACCGCCTGCTCAAGCGCATCAGGCGCGAAATGTGACGCAAAGGCGTAAGGCAGCCCGAAATGCGCCGCCAGTTGCGCCCCATAAAGCGATGACCCCAGTATCCAGAGCGGAACGAAACTGCCTTCACCCGGCAACGCGCGCACGGGCGCCCCATCGCGCGGCGCGCCTAGATATCCCATCAACTCCGCAACATCACCCGGAAAGTCGTCACTGCCAGCCCGCCGCAACGCGTGGTAAACCGCCTGATCACCGCCCGGCGCGCGCCCCAGCCCCAAATCAATCCGGTCCCCATAAAGCGCCTGCAGCGTGCCAAATTGCTCTGCGATGGCAAGTGGTGCGTGGTTTGGCAGCATAATGCCACCTGCCCCGACCCGAATGGTTTTGGTATGTGCAGCGACATGCCCGATCAACACCGACGTTGCTGCGCTGGCGATACCCGGCATATTGTGGTGCTCTGCCATCCAATACCGGTGAAAACCCAAGTTTTCGGCATGTTGCGCCAAGTCAGTGGTGTTTTTCAGGGCTTGCGCCACATCAGAGCCGTCAGGCACTGGCGCGAGATCAAGAACGGAATACTGCATAGGGTGTCCTTTCAAAGTTACTGTAGACTTAAGCATCAATCGGCCAA
>JAFMHE010000338.1 GCA_017854675.1 Paracoccaceae bacterium
CGCATCCTTGGCATGCGGTCGGATGTGAAGGGCCAAGCCCCGAACCAGACCTTTTCTGCGATGCGCGAATTCGGGTCGGTAAGGGAGTTTTTCACAGCCTCCACCATTGGCACGATTGCCGACATTCCCTTTATTTTCGTGTTCCTGTTTCTGGTGGCCAGCATTGCGGGCAACGTGGTCTGGGTTCTGGTGCTTGGCGGTATCTTGATGGTCATCCCCGGTTTCCTGATGCAGAAAAAGATGATCCGCCTGACCGAAGAAACCCAAGGCGCGTCTGCCAAATCATCGCGGTTGCTGCACGAGACGATCTTTGAGCTGGATACGCTGAAAACCCAGCGCGGCGAGGACCGTGTCATGCGGTTGTGGTCGGAATTGAACGCGCTGTCGGCGATGAAATCATCCGAGCAGCGGCGTCTGGCGTCGACCCTCACGTTTTGGTCCCAAGGGGTGCAACAGGCGACTTATGTGTCTGCTGTGATCATGGGCACCTATCTGGTGTTTGCTGGGCAATTCACGGTCGGTTCCATCATCGCGGTGGGTATTTTGACGGGGCGCACATTGTCGCCGTTGTCGCAATTGGCGGGCACGATGGCGCGTTGGGGCAACGTGAAATCCGCCCTCGACGGACTTGAGGGCATCGCGCATGTCGCCCAGGACGCGGCTGAGGGCCGCAGCTATCTGCGCCGCGAGACGCTGCGCGGGCATTATGAGCTGCGCGATCTGACCTTTCGCTATGAAGAAGACGGTGCGCCGACGCTGGACATCAAAGGGCTGGCGATCCTGCCGGGGCAGCGCGTTGCGGTGCTGGGTGTCAATGGGTCGGGTAAATCTTCGCTGTTGAAGGTGCTGAGTGGGCTTTATGCGCCTGAAACCGGCCGCGCTTTGCTGGATGGCACCGAGATGAGCCAGATAGAGCCGCGTGATATGCGGCGTCTTGTGGGATATCTGGGCCAAGACGTGCGGCTCTTTGCAGGCACGCTGCGTGATAACCTGAACCTGACGATGCTGGAGCGTGATGATGCGCGGCTGATGCGGGCGTTGGAATTTGCAGGGCTTGGCCCGTTTGTGCAGGCCCACCACAAGGGTTTGGATCTGGAGATTAAAGACAATGGTGGCGGTCTCTCCATCGGTCAGCGCCAGTCCATAGGCTGGGCGCGGTTGTGGTTGCAAGACCCCAAGGTGTGTTTGCTGGATGAACCGACTGCCGCCCTTGATCAGACGCTAGAGGCGACGCTGGTCAGCAGGCTGGAGACGTGGATGGAAGGGCGTACCGTTGTTGTCGCCACCCACCGCGCGCCCATTCTGGCGCTGACGACCCGGACGCTGGTGTTGCAGAACGGGCGGATGGCGATTGACGGACCAAAAGACAAAGTGCTGAGCCATCTGGCCAGCCAACGGGGGGCAGTTGCATGACCTATGCCAATCCAACCGGGCTTGACGCCCAGCTAGACCGGACATTACGCGGGCCATCACTGGTGATCTGGCTTTGTGGGGCGACGGTTCTGGTGTTCGTGATCTGGGCCACGTTCGCATGGATCGACGAGATCGTGCGCGCCGAAGGGTCGATGATTTCATCCTCGCGCCCCCAGATCATCCAAAACCTTGAGGGCGGCATTCTGGCAGAGCTTGCCGTAGCCGAGGGCGATATCGTAGAGCAGGGTGATGTTCTGGCGCGGCTGCACGGCACGCTGTTTCAGTCGTCTGTAGATGAATTGAGCGACCAGATATCCGCGTTTGAAATTCGCAAGATGCGTTTGGAAGCAGAATTGGCCGGGCAGTTCGATTTTGATGTGCCCGCCGAATGGGCGCTGCGGACGCCGGGTATTGTCGAGAGTGAACGCGCATTGTTGCAGGCGCGCCAGTCGGATTTTGTGTCGCGCTCTGACGGGGCCAAGCGGGTGCTGGCAGAAGCATCGCGCGAGCGCCAATTGCTGGAGAACCTGCTGGAAGACAAGATCGTATCGCTGATCGAGGTGACACGGGCGCGCAAGGTGCATGCGGATGCGCGGATCAAGTATGACGAGATCGTCACGCAGACCGAATTGGACCGGGCGCAAGAATATTCGGATGTTCTGAAGGAGTTGGGCAAACTGCGCCAGAACCTCAAGGGAAGCACGGATCAGTTGGACCGCACGGTGTTGCGCAGCCCGATGCGGGGGATCGTGAACAACCTGTCCGTCACTACCATCGGCGGCGTTGTGCGGCCCGGTGAAGAGATTTTGCAGATCATTCCCTTGGATGAGGAATTGTTCGTTGAGGCGCGCGTGCGCCCCCAAGACATTGCAGGCGTCCGTCCCGGCCAAGAGGCGACCGTCAAACTGTCTGCCTATGATTATACCATTTACGGCACCCTCAAGGGCAAGGTGCGGTTGATTTCTGCTGATACCTTCAAGGATGAACGAGCGCGCGATCCCGATGGAAACCCGCACTATAAAGTCACTTTGCAGGTGGATACTGCGAACCTGACAGAACGACAGGCGGCATTGCAGATCCGTCCCGGCATGCAGGCGTCCGTCGAATTGCACACCGGGTCAAAGACAGTGATGCAGTATTTGATGAAGCCATTGTATAAGTCGAAAGAAGCGTTTCGGGAGCCGTAGGCTGATCGGCCTTGCCTCTTCGCAATTGCTGCGGGGCTTTGTTCGGCGATTAGATCCAGTTGGGGGCTTTGCCCCCAAGCCCCCAAAATATTTAAGGCCAAAAAGAATGCAGGGGCGCTATGGGGATTCTGTGTCGAGCCAGATTGTGACGGGGCCGTCGTTGGTGAGGGTGACGGACATGTCTGCGCCGAATATTCCGGTTTTTGTGGGGATGTTCAGGTTTGTCAGGGCGTTTGCCACATGTTCGTAGAGCGCGCGGGCGTGGTCGGGTTTGGCCGCGTATGAAAAACCGGGGCGCGTGCCGCGTTTGGTGTCTGCGGCCAGCGTGAACTGGCTGACGACGAGGGCTGAACCGCCAGTTTGGGCGAGGCTTAGGTTCATTTTTCCCATCTCGTCTTTGAACAGGCGGAGTTTTGATATTTTGAGTGCGAGGGCGTCTGCTGTGGCTTCTGTGTCCTGTGGCAT
>JAFMHE010000339.1 GCA_017854675.1 Paracoccaceae bacterium
CCCATGATGGCCGCTTTGCCCAGCCACTCGGTGTCACCGTGGTGTGCGTGCGCGATATACTCGGTCTTGATGCGCTGTGTGTCGTAGGCGGTGAGGCCCGCGAAAATCAGAACACCAATCGCAGAGATTGCGAACATCAGCGCGGATGACGCAAGGAAGATGTTCACAACGGACGCGACGATCAGGCCGATCACACCCATGATAAGGAAACTACCCCAGCCCGAGATGTCTTTCTTGGTGGTGTAACCCCAGAGAGACAGGCCAGCAAAAGCAATCGAAGTGATCAGGAAGATCTGCGCGATGGATTCGCCGGTGAACACCAGAAAGATCGAGCTGATGGAGACACCCATCACAGCCGCGAATACGTAGAAAACAGTCTGCGCGGTTGCTGCTGACATGCGGTTGATCGCGGCACCAAACCCAAAGACAAAAGCGAGCGGGGCGAACATCACAACCCATTTCAGCGGGGATGCATAAAGTGCGTAGCCGATAGATGTCAGGTATTCACCTTCACGCAACTGGCCTACTGCCTGCGAAGGGTCCGTTGTTACGGCAAGCCCGGCAATGGCCCAAGCGGCGGCAAAGGTGATCAGCATGCCTACGGACATTGTGCCGTAGACTTTGTTCATGTGGGCGCGCAGCCCCGCGTCGATGTCGGCGGCGCGGGCTCCGGCTGCGGTCCGGATTGTATTCACGTCAGCCATGTATAAAGACCTCCAATTGGCTCATGGTTTACTACCACGCAATAGATGGCACGGTATTGAGGCAAATATCGGGGCAGGCGGCAACTAAATCAAGTGGCCACCTGCGGCAGGACGCCGCAGATGGCCGCTAAATCGTTAAGTTTGGTTAATTGCGCCAGTGCGCGGGCACATCCCAAGGCGCACGCGCGGCTTCGCAGTGCGCTTGACGTGCATTGAGGCCGACATCGGCAAGCTGTTCTGCGCTCAACGTGGCCAACGCGCGGCGGCTGCGCCACAGCGCGAGAATGCTCAAAAGTGAGTGCATATAAGGCACAGGACGCGCCGGGTGGCGGTGGGAGGGGGCGCAGGTGGCGTTCAGATGTGTCATCGGTCTATCCTTCGATTTTCGTGATGCTTTCGACAGTTGTATTTGAATGATTGATATATGGGGCAGCAGGCTGCATAATGAAAACGAATGATTGTGATGTGATAGATCACGAAAGGTGATGTATGAGAAATCTGGATGTGACGACACTGCGGTCTTTTGTTGCTGTGGCGGATTCGGGCGGGGTGACACGGGCGGCAGGCTTTTTGCATTTGACCCAGTCTGCCGTGTCGATGCAGCTTAAGCGGCTGGAGGAAATGCTGGGTCTGGACCTGCTGGACCGCACGGGCCGCACCATTGCGCTGACCGCATCAGGTGAGCAATTGCTGGTCTATGCGCGCCGCATGGTGGCGCTGAACGATGAGGTCATCACGCGCCTGACAGACCATGCATTCGAGGGCGAGATTACCCTTGGGGTGCCCCATGATGTTGTGTACCCCGCGATCCCGCAGGTTCTAAAACAGTTTCACGCAGCGTTTCCGCGGATGAAAGTCCACCTGGAGGCGTCAAACACCATCAAACTGAAAGAACAATTTGCCCGCGGTAGTTGTGATCTGATCGTCACGACAGAGCTGGGGGTAGGGTCCGGTGGCGAAACCCTTGCCGAGAAAGAGCTGAAATGGATCGGGGCGCCGGGGGGCGCGGTATGGCGGCAGCGCCCGCTGCGTCTTGCTTTTTGCAGGTTCTGTATGTTCCGCGCAGAGGTGACGGCAGCGCTGGACCGTGCGCAAATCCCATGGGAGATGAGCGTTGATACAGAGAGTGACCGCACAATCGAGGCAGCGGTCAGCGCGGATCTGGCGGTTCACGCGATGATCGATGGCACGCAACCCCCCTATCTGGCGCAGATCGACCATGACGGGGCTTTGCCGCCGTTGCCTGCCCAACTGATCAACCTTTATGGCGCAGGTGCCGGAACGAACGAGGTGCACCAGACGATGGCAGACCTGCTGCGCAATGCTTTCGGGGGCGCATCCATGGCGCGACTTCGTGCTGTTTGATTCGCGATTGAAGGGTTTAGGCCCTGTGTTTGGTCGAAACGAACCGCAGTTGCGCGGAATGCCGCTTAGGTTCTGCGATAGGTTCAAAAACCAGACACACACGCTGTGATTGATGTTGGTGCGGTGACTTTACTTTAGGGGGATTTATTCATGGAGCTTAAAAGTTTTGTGTTTTGAATCAGCATCAAGCACAAGGCACGAGGTAAGCCTTGGTTGTCGCTTTGTGTGTACGTAGGCTGTGACACAATTTATGGCACATCCTGTGCAAAGCGGCCGGTTTCAAGTGGTACTAGAGGATTGTATTCAATTTTTTGCACAGAACACCATCTAGCGATGGCAATTTAGACGCTGGCATTTTAGTGTTGTAGCAAGCACTCGAGACGAGCCGACGCGGCTCCTCTTCAAACCGAAGGAAAACCAGCATGGCGCATAAAGTCGATATTCACGTTGGCAAGCGGATCCGCCAGCGGCGTTGGCTTACCGGCATGACACAGCAAAAGCTGGCCGAGATGGTCGGTATAAAATTTCAGCAAATTCAAAAGTACGAGACAGGCGCGAACCGCGTCAGTGCGTCACGGCTTTGGGATATTGCCGATGCCTTGGATGTGAATGTCGCATTCTTCTTTGACGGGATGCAGTCAGCAGAGGCGGCCGCCGCTGCTGGTGCCCAAGCCAAGAACCCGGCGATGGCAAACGTGCCATTGGACGTGATGGGTGACAAAGAAGCGATGGATTTGATCCGCTCATATTACGCCATCCCCGAAGACCAGCGCCGCCGCCTGTTTGAACTGGCGCGTGTGCTGAGTGACGTTGCATAAGTCGGCCTGTTGGCGACCATTTTGCGGGCAGTAGTACGGGCATGACAGCTTTGAACACCTTTGATCCTGACATCCGGCGGGTTGCGCATCTTTTGGCAGATGCAGCGCGGGCTGTCATATTGCCCTATTTTCGCAGCACCTCACTCCTTACCGACAACAAGCTTGCCGGCG
>JAFMHE010000095.1 GCA_017854675.1 Paracoccaceae bacterium
CATGTAGATCAAGAATTCTTAACGGTGCACGGCGAAATCACTTCTGACCAAGGGCTGGCTATTTATTTTACCACTCATGCTGACTACACTTGGAAAAGAGCCGAATCATGGCGTATATTTTCAACCATTGGGACGACGTTTCCCATCATTCGGAGGTTATCCGAAATGCCCACCACAGTTTTTGACCCCATCGGGCACACATCGGTCGTCGATTCGATTGTGACGCAGATCGAGCATCTTATTCTTGAGGGTATCCTGAAAGACGGCGCGCGATTGCCGTCTGAACGCCAACTCGCAGAGCAGATGGATGTGTCACGTCCAAAGGTGCGCGAGGCGCTCAAACTGTTGGAGAAAAGCGACCTGATCAACGTGCGCCACGGCGAAGGGACTTTTGTAGCACCGCTCATCGGCGCTGCGATGTCGCCTGCGCTGATCTCGCTTTATGCGCGTCACAAGGATGCGTTTCTAGACTACCTTGAATTCCGCACCGAGCAGGAAGGATTTGCTGCCGGGCTTGCCGCTGCAAGGGCGACACGCGCTGACAAAGAGATATTGGCCCGGATCATGGACCAAATGGAAATCGCCCATCAAGGCAACGATATCGAGAAATCACGGGAGGCAGATATTGCGTTTCATTCTGCAATTATCGACGCCAGCCATAATTCGCTGTTGGTCCACACCATGGCTTCGATCTATGCGCTGACCCAGCAGAACGTGTTTTACAACCGCTCTTTCCTCAGCACACTTGACCGGTCAGGCGAGATGCTGCACGCCCAGCATCGCGAAATTTTTGACGCCATTGAAACAGGTGATGCAGGGCGCGCGACACGCGCCGCCAAAGATCACATTTCATTCGTCAGGCAGTCATATCTGGAATGGCAAACGCGTGCGCAACGCGATCAGTTGTCAAACCGCAGGCTGGCGATGATCTAGGCGCACCCCCAAGGTAAGGTCCCCTACAATATCGCCGTTCAAAAGGGCGATATTGTATCAGACTTCCATTCTGATGGTGCTGTCGGCGATCCACCTATCGACGATCTCAAGCGCGGTATCGACGAAGTGTTGATCGTTGATGTGGCAGTCGATTTCGGTGAACGTGATTGGATCGGTCATCACCTTGCGCATCTCGTCGCAGAATTCTGCAAATGCCTCTGGATCATGGGCCTCGCCCCCCGGACGGTCCCATTCCTCGACACCGCCGTTAGGCAAAATCACATGCGCGGGCGTGTCAGATGCCTTCAGGCGCCGGGCGATCTCGCGCGCGGTTTCGCGGCGTTCCTCACCATTGAGACCGGCAGACTTGATCAGTCGGTTATGAGCATGAAATGGACGGTCTTGATACCGTTCGGGAATATCCTGCCATCCGGCAAAGTCGATCAGGTCCAAACACCCCGGCGCAATGATCTGCGGGATGCCGGCCGCTCCGGCATTCAGCATCCGGTCATCGCCACCGTGAACCACAGAGCCAGCCAGCAGAT
Source organism: Paracoccaceae bacterium (assembly GCA_017854675.1). Lineage (GTDB taxonomy): Bacteria > Pseudomonadota > Alphaproteobacteria > Rhodobacterales > Rhodobacteraceae > Sulfitobacter. Next base: position 1,479 of record JAFMHE010000095.1, read on the forward strand.
TGCCAAGCTCGGGCAGCGCAAAGTCCATGACGCAGGCAAAACCACCCTCGCGCGCGATGCTTTCATAGGCCATGCCGCCCATGCCGGTCGCGTGAAAAATAGCGACCTCGAAACCGCGCTGTTCGAGGGCGGGTTTCAAGGTTTTCATATATTTCAGGCAAGAAGATCCAAGTGATGTCATGCCGATCATCGGCATACCGCCTGTCGACGGCTCAACCGCGCGGGCCGCCCCAAGGACTGCACCCGCTGCCTGACTAAGCGCGCTTTTACACACCGAATTCAACCCATACAGTCCACCCGCCCAAAGGATCATCTGTATATCAGCCGACAGGCGCGACGGCGGGATCAAAGGAGAGAACGAGACCGTCGAGACGACATATTTCGGCACGCCCAATGGCAATGCCTGACAGATATCAAGCGCGGCATCGGTCCCCATTGTGCCGCCCAGAATGACCACGCCATCGCATTTGCCCGCCTGACAAAGCTGTCTTGCCAGTGCGCTCGCTCCGCCTGCCATGATCTGCATCGCGGTGTTTTCATCGCCGCTGTCGATGGCGGCTTGGATCGAACTGCCTGCGGCCTTGGCCACATCGTGTTTGGAATAATCTGTTGGTTTCTCGGGATCACCCAGAACAGAGATGTCCATGCAAAGCGTGCCGCCACCCATGAGCCTAATGCGTTCGGCCATGTAGCCAAGTTCATCGTTTTTGGTGTCAAAAGTGCCGACGATGAGGATTGTTTTATCTGCCATCCGCTTCGCTCCCTGATGCGTACTTTAGCTGCGCATATTCTCGCCCTTAGGCCGCGCTTAACCCCGCATCCAGCGCAGAATGGATATCCGCGACGTCTTGCATGGTGACGACCAAAGGCGGTGACAGGATCAGGTTCGGCCCCGACACGCGCACCATCACGCCCGCCGCGTGGGTGCCGTTGAACACCGCTTTGATGCGCGCAGGTTCCAGTGGTTTTTTCGTCGCGCGGTCGGACACCAGCTCGATCGCGTTCATCAATCCTTCGCCACCGCGCACGTCGCCGATGATCTCGTGCTTTTCGGCCAGCTTTTGCAAGCCCGCCATCATCTGGGCACCGCGCGCGGCGGCGTTCTCGTTCACCCTCAAACGTTGGGTTTCATTCAGGCACGCAATGGCCGCCGCTGCACCGACGGGATGGCCGGAATAGGTATAGCCGCTGGCGATGTTGCCCTTACCGGTTTTGTCATTCTCGAACGTCTCGGCCACATGTTCGGCGATCATCACCGCGCCAAACGGGAAGTACCCGTTGGTGATGGCCTTGGCAGTCACGGCAAAGTCTGGTTTCACGCCCCAATGCCTGCAACCCGACCATGATCCGGTGCGCCCGTAGGCCGTGATCACCTCATCTGCGATCAGCAAAATACCGTTTCGGTCGCAAATCTCGCGCACGCCGGGCATGAAACTGGCGTGGGGCGGGATCACACCGCCTGCGCCCAAGACAGGTTCCATGATAAAGGCCGCGATGGTTTCCGCACCCTGAAAGTTGATCTCGTCCTCAAGCGCTGCAAGGCAAAGCTGTGCCAGCTTTTCGGGGTCGGTTTCATTGAACGGGTTGCGGTAGGTATAAGGTGCCGGGATGTGGAAACAGCCGGGCAACAGCGGCTCGTATTGCACGCGGAAGTTCGAGTTGCCGTTGACCGATGCCCCGCCGGTGTGCGTACCGTGATAGCCTTTTTTCAGGCTCAGGTATTTTGTGCGCCCGGCATTGCCGGTGAGCTTGTGAAATTGCCGTGCAAGGCGCAGCGCAATTTCGATCCCGTCTGATCCGCCAGAGGTAAAGAACGCGCGGCTTAATCCGTCAGGTTCGAAAAATTCACGCAGCATATAGCTCAGCTCAATCACCGCATCATTCGACGTGCCGCGAAAGGTCGAGTAATAAGGCAACTGCTCAAGCTGCATCGCAATCGCTTCTTTGACGGGTGCGCAGGAGTAACCAAGGTTCACGTTCCACAAACCGCCCACCGCATCAATCGTCTCTGCGCCGTCCACATCGACGATGCGCACACCCTTGCCGCCGGTGATGATCTTGGGCGGATTGGCAAGGCTGTCAGCGGGGTGCGTCATCGGGTGCCACATGTGACGCGCGTTGTTTTCTTTGAGAAAGTTGTCGTCCTTCATGTGGCGATCCTTGCGTTCAGTTGCGGTTCGTTCTGGTCGATGCAGTTTTCAGCCATTGGCGCGCAGTGCATAAGACATTTTCTTTTGGGACATAATGTTTGGGCGCGGCCAGACGGTCTAGGTCTGTTAAAGCAACACTGTTCATTCTAAACAAATGATCTTCTCCACCAGAATGGCTGCTTTGCCCTTTGCGCGCAAAGGGGCGGATAATTCAAGACTTGTGAGGGGTTGATATTGATCACGCATGCGTGGTTCGGCAACTGGTGCGTGACACTCTTGTCCCGCCGCGCCATCCGGGCCAGTCCGCTTGGCCCGATCTTTGTCCGTGACATAGAAAACTGGCCAAGCACGGAGACGGCTTTATCGACGGTTCTCATATATCCTGGCCCAAATCAGATTGGTTTTGTCACCCAAGTATACACCTCGGGTGACAATAGGGAACCAATGGCCGCCGATGTTATGCGCGCATGCGGGCATATTCCGGATCATAGGGACCGCTTTGGATGATGCGCGCCGCCGTCGGCACACCAATGATGTCGACTGTCATTTCCGCGCCGGTATCGGCAACACCGGGTTCAACAAACGCATAGGCCAGATTAAGCGCCGTTCTGTGGCCCCAGTCGCCCGAGGTTACAGTGCCCACGATCTTGCCATCCACACGGACCGATGCGCCGCCATGCGCGGGTGCATCCTTGCCATCAACCGCCAGCGTGACCAGTCGGCGTTTCGGACCTGCCTTGATCCTTTCAGCCAGCGCCGCCTTGCCGACAAAATCGCCTTTTTCCATCTTCACGAACCGGTCAAGGCCGGTTTCAAAGGGGTCGAATTCGGTCAGAATGTCGGATTTCCAGTGCAAAAAGCCCTTTTCCATGCGCATCGATTCAACCGCGCGCGACCCGAAGAGCCGCAAACCATGTGCTGCGCCCGCCTTGCGCAACGCCGCATAGGCCGCATGCAAATTCTGGTTCGGCACGTGAATTTCATAGGCCAGTTCGCCCGAAAAGCTCACCCCAAGCACGGTCGCAGGGGCGATACCGATAAAGGCCTCGCGCACGGACAGCCATGGGAACGCCTCGCGGGACCAATCGCCGCGCGCAGCCGCTGAAAGGACATCCCGCGCTTTTGGACCTGCCAGAACCAGAATGGTCTGGGCATTCGTAAGCGAGCGGATGTGCACGTCTTCATCCGGGCGCTTGTGGGATATCAACCAATCCATGTCGTGATATTCCGACGCTGCCGACGATCCGTACCAGACCCGGTCAGGGCCGCGATCCGACGCGGGGATATTCGCGATCGTTGCCTCCCCCTTTAGCATGCCATGCGCGTTAAGCAGATAACCCAGACCAACACGGCCCGCCCGTTTGGTGACTGTGCCGCAACACATCCGGTCGAGGAATGTATGCACGTCCGCACCGGTCAATTCGAACCGGTTAAAGCCGGACACTTCGGTCATGCCGACGCCGGTCGCCACTGTGTTCACCTCATCTGCTACGACGGCGTGTATCTCGTTAAACCGAAACCCGAGGGTCTCTTTGAAATCCGGCGCGGGCTTGATGTAGTCGATCCGCTCCCACCCGTTAACAATCCCCATTTCGGCGCCTTCTGCCTCGAACGCTGCAGTCAAAGGCGTCGTTTTCATCGGTCGGCCCGCAGGCCGATGTTCATGGGGAAAGTGGAACCGGAATTCGTTCTGGTAATCCTCGATTGCCTTCAACGCGGTCAGCTCAATTGTTGCGTGGCCTGTGAAACGGCGTGGGTCGATGATCCACGTGTCATATTGCGCCTCGCCGTGCACGATCTGCTGCGCCAGCAGCCAACCGTGACCGCCGCCTTCGCCCAGACCGGCGCGCAGGCCGATGATGCAAAAGGCGTTGCGTTTGCCCGGGATCGGACCCACCAAAGGTGCGCCGTCAATCGTATAGGTAATCGGTCCGTTGACGACCTCGCGGATGCCGGTCTCCATCAACGCGGGCATGCGCGCAAACGCGCCTTCCAGAACGTCCGTCACGCGGTCCAGATCATCCGGGCACAGCGCGTTTGTGAAATGCGGGTCAATCCCGTCAAGCCCCCATGTCCGGCAGTCCTGTTCGTAGAAACCCAGCAGCAAACCGTTCTTTTCCTGCCGTGAATAATAGTCGCTGATCGGACAGCGCAACAGGGGAATGCGGTGGCCTGCCTCAACGATTGCAGGGATGTCTTCGGTCAGGAAATACTGATGCTCCATTGAGGCGACAGGGTGCTGGACACCCATCATCGCCCCAATCTCGTTGCAGCGATATCCACCTGCGTTGACCACGATTTCACATGTGACATCGCCCTTGTCGGTATGGACCGTCCATGTGCTGTCTTTGTGCTGGGTCAGGCCGGTGACGGCGGTATGGCGGTTGACCTCTGCACCGGCAAGGCGGGCGCGCCGGGCAAGCGCCTGACACAATTGCGCGGGGTCGATATGGCCATCGGTCGGATCCCACAGACCACCAAGCAGATTGTCCGTCGAGATCAGCGGATGCCTGCGCGCGCATTCGGCCGCATCTATGACTTCGAACTCCACATCCATTCCCGCAGCCATTGATGTAAAGTGACGGTAGCCGTCCATCTGCGCTTCGGTGTTGGCAAGCCTGATCCCGCCGTCCCCGTAGTTATATCCAACGGGATATTCCGGGTCGTCCCGCAGTTCTTTGTACAAGTTGATCGAGTGCGTTTTGAGGCCAACCATCGTCTGGTTCATGCCAAAATTGGTCACCTGTGCAGCAGAGTGCCACGTTGTGCCTGACGTCAGCTCATCGCGTTCGATCAGCATGACATCGGTCCAACCCTCCTGCGTCAGGTGATACAAAGCAGAGCAACCTGCAATACCGCCGCCGATAACAACGACCCGTGTTTGGCTCTTCATAGTTTATTCGCACTCCAGTTGTCGTATTTTATCTTGTTGGTCATCTTCTCGTAGGAAGATGAACGCTGGTCTTGATTACCGCGCAAAATGCGCCAGCCCCTTAGCGGCATAGAATACTGAAAACACAACACATGAAAGGCAAAAGAATGCCTAATTCTTGTGTTTGAGTGAGACCGCTGGCAATTACTTTTACCGGTGCATATTGCTGCGCGCGATATGGCGTTCTCCGGTCTAACCGCCGGTCGGCAGTTTCAATATGAACGGTGATGTATGATAGCTTCGATCTCTGGTCCCGATAGGGTTGTAGACAGTTTCCGCACGGTCCTTGACGGCTATGAAATCGCGCGGCTGCCGGATGGCGGACTGATCGTTGTCTGGGGCAACACAGACCGCACCATCAGTGCCCGGTTCTATGATGCAGGCGGATCGCAAAGGCGCCCCGATATTCTTGTCGCAGGGGACCCTTTGGCCCCAAATCTTGGCGGCAACGTTGACCATCCATTTGTTGCCGTGCTCCAAGACGGGTCAATCGTCATCACCTATGAACAGTTCGATTTTGCCGGAAGCCGCATTTTTGCGAAGGTGTTTGACGTAGACGGTGATGCCCTGTCGGAACCTGTCCTTCTCCATACCCTAAATCAACAGGCCAGCCGGGGCGGAGAAGTTACAGCCTTGAAAGACGGTGGTTTTGCCATCGGCGTCGTTCAGTTTGACGGAAGCGTGCAGGGGCTGTTCACGCAAAGGTTCTCGGCAGAAGGTGTCGCGCAGACCGGTTTTCTGCCCGTCAACCAGACGACCGCAGCAAGTCAGGATTTCATTGATATTGCCGCCACGCAGGCGGGTGGCCACGCTGTCGTCTGGGCATCAGAAGGCGTTGATGGATCCAGTTTCGCGGTGATGATGCGGGTCTATGACGCGGCGGGTGCAGCTCTGACACGAGAGATTCCAATCAATCAAACCACCATAGGCAATCAGAATATGCCGGCGGTTGTCGCGCTTGCGAACGGCACGCTCGCAGTTGTGTGGCACTCTGTCACTTCCGTTGGAACTGCCGCTATTGCAGGACGTCTGTTCAACCCAGATGGCACGCCGCGCTCGGCTGAATTCATCGTTGACGCAGGCGCGGGAACCCGGCTCAACCCTGAAATTGCAGCGCTGGACACCGGTGGTTTCGTCGTCGCATGGGAGAACGTCAATTCCGGCAATGTGCTGGCCGCCGTTTTTGATGCGCAGGCAAATCAGATCGTACCACCCCAAGCATTGAACACCGCGCAAACAATCCGTGCGGGCACGGCAGAGATCACCGCGATGGACGGCAACCGGTTTGCGGCTTTGTGGAACGATTTCACCGGGTCGGAACTGTTGTTGGACACGGGCGTATTCACCACCAACCTGTCCACGATGGGGGATGATGTGTTTGTCGGGGACGCAGCAAACAACCTGTTTGACGCGCTGGGCGGCGAAGATACCATGACTGGTGGCCGCGGAAATGACACACTGGACGGCGGCGATGACATTGACCGCGCCGTGTTTGACGGGACCAAAGCGGGCTACACCCTGACGTTGACCCCGACCGGAACCACATTGACCGACCGGCGCACGGATGGCAGCGGGAACGACACATTGCTGAACCTCGAATACCTTGATTTTGGCGAAACTATCGGCGCGGATGCTGGGGGGTTCGCCTTGTTCCAGCAGGTTGGCATCGCCACCTTGGGGGCTGCAGATCTGAACAGTTTTGTAGAACTCTACATCGCCTATTTCAACCGCGCCCCTGACGCCGAAGGGCTCGGCTTTTGGGGCACCGCCTTTGCCAACGGGTACTCGTTGGAGGCTATCGCGGAATTGTTCATTGATCAGGACGAGACCCGCGCGGCCTATCCCGCAACGCTCTCCAACGTCGATTTCGCAACGGCGGTCTATGACAATGTGCTGGGCCGCGTGCCTGACCAATCGGGTTTTGATTTTTGGGTCGGCGCGCTGAATTCTGGTGGCGTAACGCCGGATCAGTTCATTCTTCAGGTGCTACGCGGTGCCAAAGTTGATCCACAACCCGGTGCCACCCAAGCGTTCATCGACCAGCAATTGCTGGACCGGCAATATCTGGCAGACAAAACTGACATCGGCGCGTATTTTTCTGTGCACAAGGGGATGTCGACCGTGGCAGACGCCTCTGCGGCGATGGCGCTGTTTGACGGCACCGCAGCCAGCATCGTCGAAGCTGTGAACGCGATTGACGGTTTCTATGCTGACGCGCTGGACGCCGACAACGGCGCGTTTCTGGTGCAGGTGGTCGGGGTGATCGACGATCCGTTCTCAATCATCTGATCGGGAAAGCGGGGCGGTTCGCGAAACATCAGTCGCAGCAATTTGCGGTCTCGTACCCGTCGGGCGTCAGACCTGATATCTCCAGCACCAGCTTGCGACGCACCGTTTCGGCAAAGCTTGCGCGGCCTTCTGCGGTAACCATAAATGCGCCCGGTCCACCGATGATCCGGTTGGCATATTCCTCTTCCAGATTGGCACCCGCACGCCTGCCATCCTCGGGTCGCAAGATGGGCAGCGCGTTGATTGTGATGCCTGCGGCCAATACTTCGGCACGCGCGCCGGCAATTGTGGGCCCGGATGAATTGCGGATGCTGTCGCCTGAAAAATCAATGACCGCACGGGGTGCGAAAATGTCATTCTGCTCAATCAGACGTTTGGCATCCAACAATGCCGCGCCGATTGCATTGCTGCCATACGCCTGACGCGGCGGGCCGGTCAACGCACGCGCAAAGCCCTGTGCAGTTTGTTCACCAGTGATAATCGTCCAGTCGACAACTACGGCGGTGTTGCTGGCCCATTCGACATAAATGACGGCAACGCTGCCATAGATCGAGGTTTCGATGGCCGAAATAACCTGCGGATCAGTGATCGCCGTGGCATAGCCCTGCCGTTGAAAGGCAAGCTCTTCTGCGTCGATTGAGCCGGATGCATCAGCGAGCAAAACAAGCTCAAGACCCACCTCACGCTGGGCTTGAGCCGAGAGCGGAAATGCAAACAGACAAAAGATCAGGGCGCGCAGCAACATGACCCCAGTGTTGGCTACTTTGCGTGCGCTGGCAATGTTTTTGCCATCATCCTGCAATAGACGGATGGTCCAAGGCGGTGTTCTGTCCTGAAATTAGGCAGTGTTTCCAAATCGCGGATGCCGCTTTCAGAAACACCTTGAACAAGTTCGCATGAAACATCGGCAAGACGCAGCGCCGCAATCTCACCCCGAAGCGAAGACACCGCAGCCGGATCACCACAGGCAAGCCATACGATCCGCTGGCCCGAACGCGCATCCGAAATCAATTTCTGGATTAGCTTTTCCCTTGGCCAAGGTTCGCACCCCTGATGGCCCCCACAATACATGCGTTCGGCATCGCGCCGGGCAAGCTCCAGTATCTCGGGGTTAATCGAACCATCGTAGTAGACCACATCTGCCTCTTGCAGGCGCTGCACGCCGCGCAGCGTGATAAGGTCTTTGGCCCCCGGTCCGGCGCCAACAATCGCAACGCTTCCTTTGGTGTCTTGCGGGATTGCCCTCTTGGCGATGGCCGCCTTGATCATCGTTGCTGTTTCGCGCTGCGCGCCTTTTGCGTGGGTCTCGCGGGGCGGTCCTGCAAATACCCAACGCCATAGATCACGCCGCGCGCGCGGGCCAAGTCGTGCGGCCGCACTGGCCCTCAGACGCCCGGCGAGCGCCGCCAGATCACCCAGATTTGGCTCCAGAATCCCTTCGATCTGTGTTTTGATCTGCCGGGCAAGAACCGGTGCCGTCCCTTCGGTGCCGATGGCCACAACGACCGGATCACGGTCGACGATTGACGGCGTGATTACATCGCACAACACCGGTTGATCGACCACATTGACAGTCGCCCCGCCGACCTTGGCCAGTGCATGCAGCGCCCAATCAGCACCGGGGCAGCCCGTCGCAACAAAGACCAGCGCGGTATCCCCGAATGTTGCTGGCGTGACGGGTCCAATCTCTTGGGTGATCCTGCCCGATCTGGCCAGTGCGGCCAGTTCATCCTCAAGCTGATCCGCCAGTACGACAATCCTTGCATGGGTCTTGAGCATCAGGCGCGTCTTTTGCGCGGCCTGTTCGCCACCGCCCGCGATGATCACCTTGCGACCGGCCATCTGGAAAAACATCGGGAATGTCTTCATGCGCGGGCACCTTCATGCACAGCGCGTTTTGCCCAAAGCGACTGCGCGAGAGTTTGCGCCTCAGCGATGGTTGGCGCTGCATCCAGTGTCCAAAGGGCCAGCGCCGCCGTGCTGGTGACGGTCGCTTGCGCAAAATCATCCCGCAGATCACCAGCCCAAAGTGCATGGGCGTCGACAGGGTTGTCCGTGTCGTGCAAGCGGCGTGTTTCAGACATCTCAGCGGGGCAGAGGTGTTCAATATGACGCCCCTTCCGCAATCCAAAAACGGTCACATCTTTGGACGGGTGACACTCGAACTCACCGCCGCCTCCTTTGATGATGCTCAGGGTATTTTGCCCCAACAGCTCTGCGGCACAGGCCTGCAAGCTGCGGTAAGAAGGGTGAAAAACCCCCTGAACTGTCGCAGGCGCACGCGACGGGTTCCACATGCGCAGAACCGTGTTGATGCAGGATCGCAGACCAAAAACAGCGCGCAGGCTGAGCAGGTCAAAGGCCGCAGGGCAAAGCGCATCAAGAGGATCATAACGGACATCCGGGCCCAGCAGGCTGCGTATGTCGTCCGTGCTGAGCGTGGCAGATTGATAGGCGTTCCACCCATGTACCGACACCCGAAAGCCCGCCTGTGCAACCAACCTTGCCGATAGCAGATAAAGCGGCGCACCACGGCTGCGCCCGGCGGCATAGCTGGGCCAGTCCAGGTCCGCAGGTGGCAACCGGTCCGCAACGTGCCCGCGCAGGGCTGCTGTAAATCCTGCAATCTCGGCGGCTGTTTCACCCCGCAGTCGCAAGACCATCAGCAGCGCCCCGACAGCCTCGGGCGCGGCAGTTCCCGACAGGATAATTCCCATCGCCTCGCGGGCCTCATCCAGCGTCAAAGGGCGTGCGCGTCCCTTGCCCTGCGCCACAATCCGAACAAAAGGTGCGAGCGTCATTCTGCAGCAACCGGCAGGTTGATGTTTGCGATCAACTCCGCAAGCTCGGGCTTGCAAGACCCGCAATTCGTGCCCGCGCATGTCACCGCACCCAAGGCAGCGACGCTACGCGCGCCTGTATGCACTGCGTCCAAAAGCGTATTGCGACCCACGCCAAAGCACGCGCAAACGGTCACGCCGGGATCAGGTTGGCCAAGGCCGGGACGGCCCGCAAGGGCGATCAGGGGCGGGACTTGCGTCCCAATGTGCCCAATCGCAGTGGCGCGCGAAAGCGTGACGGGGGTTCGCGCTGCAAATAGCAGGGCGCGCAACGTTCCTGCGTCCGACAATGCGACCCGCGCGGTGCCTGCTGAATGATCTTCTTGCACCGAGATGTCGCAATCTGTGTACCCCGTCATGTTGCAGATCAGATCATCCCACCGCGTGGGCAAGGTGTCGCCGCCAAGCTCTGCTTGCCAGCCGGACGTTGTGCGCGCGATGGCGGCATAGGTTGTGGTCGGTTCCAGCGGTGTATCCGAGGCGACAAAACCGAACCACGCCGGTTTGTAACGGCTTAACGTGACCGCACTGCGTTTCAGCGCCGGTTGCCCGGAATAGGGGTCAGTGACTGGCGCGATCAGGCTGTTGACGGTTCCGCCCCGCGCAACTTGGCGGGTCCAATGCATCGGCGCGAAAACCTGCCCGCGCGCGACGCTGTCCGTGATCAAAACTCGCAATATCGCATTCCCGTAAAGCGTTTGCGCCCCGATCAGATCAGCGTCTGTCACGCCCTTCAGGACCGCATCAACGGGATGTATCTGAAGGTAGGGTTCCGCCAGATGCGCGCCAAGACGCGATGCCTTTCCGGTGCGGGTCATCGTATGCCATTGGTCGCGATTGCGCCCTGTATTCAGGGTAAAGCCAGTGTGCGCATCTACAGGCGCTTCAATCTCCAGCATGCGCGCCTTGCCATCGGGGTGAAAAAATCTGCCATCTGCAAAAAAGCGGTAATCGTTTTGTGGCCATTGCGTCGGGGTCAAATCGGCATAATCCACACCTGCAAAAACGCTCAGATCCAGATCGCGCGCATGCGGT
>JAFMHE010000340.1 GCA_017854675.1 Paracoccaceae bacterium
GTGCGGACAGGTGCTGGCCATTCTTGTTGTTTATAAAATCACGCATAGGTGTTGGCACAGACATGCAGCAAACCGTTTTCTCCCGCTATGATGCAGATCAATCCAACTGGGTGAAATCGGGGTAAAAGGCGGCCTAAGCGCATGCTTATTCCACTGCCCCTAAGCGCAAGGCCCATGGGTATTTTCGATCCGGTGACTTTCTATTGATCAGCGGCAAGCAGTTTCATGCCGCCTCACAAATCAAGGAGAACCCCATGAAACGCAATTTCATCATCCCCGCAGTATTTGCCATCGCGCTGGCTGGACCGGCCTTGGCGGCAGAGCCGACGCTTGGTGCAAAACTGGGCACAACCCTCCAAGACATATCTGCCGCACTCTCGGCGGATGGCTATGAGATGACCAAATTCGAGGCGGAAGGGAACCGCATCGAAGTCTATGCGGTCAAAGGCGACACGCGGCATGAAGTCTATATTGATGCGGCCACCGGCAAAGTGACCAAGGTCGAGATGACCGCCCGGCGCGGTCCGTCGCCACTGCCCGGCGTCAGTGACGACGAGGTGCGCGCATCCTTGTTGGAACAGGGATATGTTGTGACCAAATACGAACGCGAGCGTGGCCAGATCGAAGTCTACGCCAACAAGGACGGAAGTCGTTGGGAGCTTAAGATCGACCCGAGGACAGGCAACATTCTGAGCGTTAAAGCTGAGGACTGAGCGTGTCTTTCAGGTCAGATGAGCCAAGCGGGCGGGTCTGGGATCCGCTCGTGCGGCTGACCCATTGGATCATCGCAGCGGCAATCGTTCTTAACGGTTTTATCATCGACGAAGACGCGCTGGCGCATATCTGGATAGGCTATGTTGCGCTCAGCCTGCTGGCCCTCAGATTGCTCTGGGGGTTTGTTGGTCCCGAAAATGCAAGGTTCTCTGCGTTTCCGATCAGCTTTTCGGGGGCGGCCCGGCATGTGTCCGGCCTGTTGAAAGGCCAGCACAGCAGCTATCCGTCGCACAACCCGCTTGGTGCACTGATGGTTTATGCGCTTTGGGGCACGCTTCTTGTCGTGTCCGTAACCGGCGTGATGCTGGACAGCGAATTGTTTCCCGAGAACGAAGCGGAATACAGCAGACAATTCGAGGATGACCACGAGGATGACGACGATGATGATGAGCGGAACGAATTGATCGAAGACATCCATGAGGGTGCTGCCAACTTGCTTTTGCTTCTTGCCGCTTTGCATGTCGGCGGCGTCATACTGGAGTCGCGCTTGACAGGCCACAATCTGGTGCGTGCAATGATAACCGGGCGAAGGTCTTGAAAGGCATACACTTGGAAGAAAGCGACACCAAAAATCGCATAAAAGCGGACCGGCGCCGCGCCAGTATTCTTGCACTGGTGCTTTCCTTGCAGGCATTGGCGTCGGTCTTTTTCATCGCCGATGTCGCGCAGGACCTGCGGTGGAGCGGACTAAATCTGCATTCGGGGTTTGAGGCCGTCGTCGCCTTTGCCCTGATTGTGGGCACAACTTTTGGCAGCCTGCAAATGCGCCAGATCCTTAACCGGATCCATCAGGCCGAAACCGCCATGTCTGTGGCATCTGGCGCGTTTTTTGATCTGATAGAGGTGCGTTTTGCGGAATGGGGCCTGACCCCGTCCGAGGCCGAAGTCGCCCTGTTCACGCTCAAAGGGCTCGACACCGCTGACATCGCAACCGCCAGAGGGGCTGCGCAAGGCACCGTGCGCGCGCAGCTTGCCAAGGTCTATGCCAAGGCGGGCGTGTCAAGCAGGGGACAGCTGACATCAAGCTTTATCGAAGACCTGCTGATGACACCAAATAATCCCGCGCCCGAGGCGAAATAAAGCGCAACATGAACGCGCGTAAGAATCTGTGGTCAGGCGAGGGCTGGAACAAATCATTGCGTGGTCTTCTCAAATTTTGCTGACAGACGGGGAACACCTGACTGGCTTGCGCTTTAACCGCTTGCTGCACTATCTGGCGCGCGACCACACGTTTGACTGTCCGAAATCCACCAAAGCTTATGGCGAAAACTACAGTGTCGGCATTGCTGAAATCTGACCCCGATCAGCCCGCCATCGCATCCAACGCGCAGCCGGCTATCTGGTTTGACTGCGCATCACCGGACAGTTTCGCTGCGCCACCCAAACCGTAAACATCCGCGTGGTTGACGATCTCGCCCGCTGCATCCGGGAACCGGGTATAATATCCCAGTTCAACCGGGATCGGCGCGGCAGCCGCATCAAATGTGCGCCTGCCATTCGCAAGGGCATGTACCCGGTCGATGTCCATATCCAGCACGAAACCCACCAAGGCGTCCCATTCTTGAACCCGTACACATCCGTGCGACAATGCGCGGTTCTCTTGCACAAATAACCCGCGCCGGTTGGTGTCATGCAGATAAACCAACAACCCCGGCCCCAGCCGGACAGCAGCAAGGCCAAGCGGATTGTTTTCCCCCGGCGGTCTGACGTAGTCCTTGTATTCACCACTGGCGATCATTGACGGTGTCGGTCGCCATGTGGGCCTGAAACGAACGGTCGACACATGGGTTTTCAGCCTCGGTGTCCGGTGCCACGGCGCGCCAACGATCACGCGGCTGCGCAGCACGGGCACACCGTCCTGAAAGGCAATCAACTCAAATGCCGGGATATTCACAAGGATCGCCTTACCTGTCTGGGGCACCTGATAGGTGATCCCTGCCCGGTCTAGCTGCGCTTGAAAACTGTCCGGCGCCGCCTGAACAAAACCGCAGACAAGCACCATCAGCAGAACAAGCGATACCTTTGCACCCGCCAAACTTAGTGAGTTAACCATAGTCTCCCCCTCTCGCTACACATCATAAATCCGGGCGCAGGCCTTTTCGTGCCCGCGCACAATGCGGCGTCCATCAAGCGGTCCACCGTGCTGGGTGATGACCGTAGATTGCCCCTCGGGATGCCCATCGCGTTCATAGTAGATGATCACCCAGTCGCGGGTTCGGCCGAATTTATGCGCCGATGCTGTATTTGAATAAAGCGCTGTAAACTGCCACGCGCCCCG
>JAFMHE010000341.1 GCA_017854675.1 Paracoccaceae bacterium
CGACCCACGATGCGGTTTGTGGCGATCAAGACGGTCGAACAGCAATCCTTATTGTCAGTCCAACCTGCGCAAAACCTCGTGGTTCGCCAGCGCACCCAACTGATCAATGGTTTGCGCGAAATGGTCGTCGTGTTTGGTCCATATATCGCGCGGGGTTAGACTCGGATCATTGGTTATACGGTTGCCGTCTTTGCTGTTTCTGATGCGCTGTTGGGCGTTTGCTCGGCGACTGGCGATGATCGCTTGGGTATTGGTAGCGTTGGCCCTTGTTTGCCAATGACAAAAATCAATCTGAAAGCGGAGGAGAGTGCTTACCCTGTCAGTATTATCAGTTGCTGGAGTGAGCCCAATGAACGGCATGAATTCCCGCGCTTTGCCGAACATGCATGCTTTGCAGCGCGCTGCGCGGATTGCTGGCGTGCTTTTTATCATTGCGACCGCATCAACGATGGCAGCGCAGATCATTCTCTCTCCGGATTTGGATACCTCACTGGGCGCTGCCGATCTTCAAAACCATCTCATTGCTTTTGCGGTTCTGCTGGAAATTGCCAACGCTTTGGCAAGCGCCGGGATTGCGATTGCGTTTTATCCGGTTCTGCGCCGATGTGCTGAGTTAGCCGCGACAAGCTATCTGGGCTTGCGCATGATCGAGGGTGCAGTCGGCGTCGTTGCAGCAGCAGTTCTGGCGATTATCATGTCGACCAGTGCCGACGAAGTGCCATTCACAATGGCGATGCATGACACCGCGTTCCTGATCGTGCTGCTTGTTTTCAGTTGCGGCACCTTGCTGCTTTATCCCATGCTCTATGCCTTCCGTCTGGTCCCGCCTGTGTTGTCGCTTTGGGGGCTTATTGGCGGGCTGATGCTGTTGGTGTCTTGTGTCCTCATCCTGTTCGACCGGGTCGAAATGGGCGGCACGACGGACCTGATCCTGTCCTTGCCAATCTGGGTCAACGAAATGGCACTGGCGCTGTGGCTGCTTGCGCGGGGAGTAGACTTGAAACATGTCGGTTCAGACTACGACCGTGCAGCTTGATGACCCACATATGCGGCGCGCGGG
Organism: Paracoccaceae bacterium; assembly: GCA_017854675.1. GTDB lineage: Bacteria > Pseudomonadota > Alphaproteobacteria > Rhodobacterales > Rhodobacteraceae > Sulfitobacter. Next base: position 1,061 of record JAFMHE010000341.1, read on the forward strand.
CGTCATCGTCGGGGTGCTTTTCATCATCGCGACAGCTTTCCTCTTTCTGGGCGAGATGTTCTACAAGCAGTTTCTTGATGCGCCTGACGTGTTGCGCGTTGCGGCGCAGAACAAGCCAGTCATTGTGCTGGGGCTGACAATCGAGCTGATCTGCATCCTCGCCATGCCCTTGATCGGCGCGTTCATCTATCCGGTCCTGAGCCACGTCAGTGTTGGCCTGGCGCTTACCTATTTCTTTTTTCGGGCGCTTGAAGGCGTTATTCTGGTCAGTGTCGCCCTGACCAACAAGTTCTCCTTGCTCTCGCTCAGCGAAGCGCAGCTTGCGGGCGCGGACCCGGCTTTGGCCGAGGCCGCAGTGATGCTGATCCGCGCGCAGAATGCGTGGGGCGATACGGCGGGGACGCTCTACAACATCATCTTCGCGCTTGGTGCGCTCTGCCTTTATGGAACGCTTTTTCACGCGCGACTGATCCCCCGCTGGATTTCGCTTTGGGGATTGATCGCGATTGCTGTTCTGCTGGGTATCGCTGGCACTGCGATGCTCATTCCCTTGCCGCCTTGGGCCCCGATATTGATTGTACCAATCGCGGTGCAGGAGATGCTCATGGCACTGTGGTTCATCTTCCATGGGTTTGATTTTCAGGCAATTGCGCATGAGCATCCGGACCCAACAGAAATTCCATCATGACCGAGGCGCAGGCCCACCGTATCATCGTGCCACGTCGTGGCGGGCCGGAGGTTCTGGAATGGATGGCTATGGACATGCCAGAGCCCGGTCCTGACGAAGTGCGTGTGCGGGTAGAAGCGGCAGGCGTATCGGCCTATGATGTCATGTTGCGGGGCCACTGGTTTCCCGGGTTGCCGTCCTTGCCCTACACGCCGGGCGAAGACATCGTTGGTACAGTGGATAGGGTCGGCGCTCGCGTCATGGACTTGCAAGTTGGCCAACGCGTGGGCGGTTGGACCTTTGGTGATGCGGGCGGCTATGCTGAATACCTTTGCCGCCCTGCCGATGATCTGGTGCCGGTCCCTGACGGGCTCGATCCGGCGACGGCCTGCGCACTGATTGTCAATTACCTCACCGCAAGTCTGGCTCTGCGTAAGACCTTAAAAATCTCCGAAGGCGAACGGCTACTTGTGCAGGGTGCGGCTGGTGGCTTGGGTAGCGCACTGCTGCAGTTGAGCCGTGACGCGGGGCTGCAAACCTTTGGCTGTGACGCAACCAGCAAACAAACGCATATACGGGCAGATGGTGCTTCGCCGATTGACTACCAATCAGAGTTTGTTGTGGCGCGCACCCGTGCATTGACGGGCGGCGGTGCGGATGTCGTGATTGATCTTGTTGGTGGCGCGCGGCAGTTAGTGCGATCTTGGCGGTGCCTGCGTCCCGATGGCAGGCTTTTGATGTTGGGCATGGCGGGTACGCTCAAATCCGGTACGTGGATCATTTTGCCGAGCCTTCTGCTGTTGGGGCTTTTTTCAGTTTGGCCGGGAGGACGGCGCATCGCCAAAGGTCCCGGCATGGAGGATTACCCGCGTGCCCACCTCGATTGGTACCGCAACACACTTTCAGAGCTTTTTCACAAGGCCCTTGCTGGGCATCTACATCCACACATCGCGCATAAGCTGGCATTGCGGGATGCGGCAGAGGCACACGCAATGCTTGAACGTGGGGCCGTCGCGGGAAAAATCGTGTTGATCACCGGTGACAGTGCCGCAGCACAGTGAGTTCATGGCAAATGACATGAATATTCAGGACCAATCATTCGCAAAAATGGGCGGGTTCTCTGGCACTTTGGGCGCTGCATTCGGTGACGTTGTTTGTGGTCTTGCGCACGGATGGCCCTGCAACAGCGCTTGCTGCGATAGTCATATCCGTGCTGGGACTTGCCATCCTTGCTGCGGGGGCAATCCCGTATACGGCTGAAACCGTGATATCCGATCTATACCATGCACCTGACGCGGCCGCCGAACTGATGCCTG
>JAFMHE010000342.1 GCA_017854675.1 Paracoccaceae bacterium
GCGGCGGTGAACCTTTGATTACAAAAGGAGCCGGATCGATTTGAAAAGGGACTAGGAATGATTCAAGAATTTAAGGACTTCATTGCCAAAGGCAATGTGATGGACCTTGCTGTGGGTATCATCATCGGCGCCGCGTTTACGGCGATTGTCAGCTCGCTTGTCGGTGACCTGATCAACCCGATCATCGGGCTTGTGCTTGGTGGCGTTGATTTCACCAGCATGTACGCTGTGTTGTCGGGCGACGTGCCTGCCGGCGTCGGTTTGGATGCCGCACGCGAAACCGGGGCTGCTGTGTTTGCCTATGGCGCGTTCATCACAGCCTGTATCAACTTCCTGATCATCGCGTTTGTGGTCTTCATGTTGGTCAAGTTTGTTAATCGCCTGAAAGAGGCTTCCGCCAAGAAAGAAGAAGCAGCACCGGCAGCGCCTGCCGGTCCAACGCAAGAAGAACTGTTGGCCGACATCCTTAAAGAGCTTCAGAAATCCTGAACCACGTCAGAATTGTTAAAAAAGGCCCGTCATTCGGTGGGCCTTTTTGTTTGTCTGGTTGCATGGGGTGCGTCTACGGGGCCAATTATCGGCGTGTCAAAGAGGTCCCGAAAGCCATAGATCTAGTGTGGTTGGCCCGATCCACGGACCAACCACAGATAGTTATTCCTTTAGCGCGAGGCGAGGCGACAACACGTCGATCCCCAGCGCTTTACCAACTGCATGATAGGTCAGCTTGCCCGCATGCACGTTCAAACCGTTCAGCAGATGTTCGTCATCTGCACAGGCTTGGCGCCAGCCCTTGTTCGCCAGATCCAGCATGAAGGGCATGGTCGCGTTGCCAAGCGCGATTGTAGAGGTGCGCGCGACGGCACCCGGCATGTTGGCCACGCAGTAATGCATGATGCCGTCTACGTCATAAATCGGGTCTTGGTGTGTGGTCGCTTTGGATGTCTCGAAACACCCGCCTTGGTCGATGGCGACGTCCACAAGCGCTGCACCGGGCTTGAGCTCCGACAACTGCGCGCGGCTGATCAGTTTGGGGGCGGCAGCACCGGGTATCAGGACCGCGCCAATGATCAAATCGGCCTCGCGGGCCAGTTCGATGGTGTTTTGGGCCGACGCATAACGTGTGTTGAACACGCCAGCGAACACATCATCCAGATAGCGCATGCGAGGCAGGGAGCGATCCAGAACGGTGACTTCTGCGCCCATGCCTGCAGCAATACGCGCCGCATGCGTGCCGACAACACCGCCGCCGATGACCATGACGCGGGCAGGGCCAACACCGGGGACGCCCCCCATCAGAACGCCGCGACCGCCGTTTGCCTTTTGCAAGGTCCATGCGCCGACTTGCGGTGCCAGACGGCCCGCGACTTCGGACATGGGGGCCAGCAGAGGCAGGCCGCCGTTGCGATCTGTGACGGTCTCATAAGCGATGCAGGTTGCACCTGACGCCATCAGATCACGTGTCTGCTCGGGGTCGGGGGCGAGGTGGAGATAGGTAAACAGCACCTGACCCTCGCGCAGCATCTTGCGCTCGCCCGGCTGGGGTTCCTTGACCTTAACGATCATGTCGGCCGTTGCGAAAATCTCTTCGGCGGTGTCGATGATCACGGCACCGGCGGCGATATAATCGGCATCGTCGAAACCTGCACCTGTGCCTGCGTTCTTTTCAACGATAACGCTATGACCCGCGTTGACTGCCTCAAGCGCGGCACTGGGCGTCAGACCGACGCGAAATTCCTGTGGTTTGATCTCTTTTGGGCAACCGATTTTCATGACACGCGTTCTCCTGTTCGCATTTCGCCCAATATTTAGGCGTATTTACCTGCAAGAAGAGACGAATACTGGTGGTGCTTTGGGTGTTAAGTGGAATAGTTTTGCGTCAAATGCCTATTCCCCGCTGAAAGTGTGCGCCAATGAGCCTAGACGAGATAGATCGACGTATCCTGCGGGCGGTTCAGCGCAACGGGCGCATGTCCAACGCCGAATTATCCGAGGACGTACATCTGTCCCCCTCTGCGTGCCACCGGCGTGTGCAACGTTTGGAAAAAGAAGGGTATATCCGCGATTACGTGGCGCTGCTGGACGCCCGTAAACTGGGCGTGCCGACGACAGTCTTTGTCGAGATCACGTTGCGCGGGCAGGCGGATGACATTCTGGACGCGTTCGAGAAATCAGTCGCGCGGATACCGGATGTGCTGGAATGTCACCTGATGGCGGGATCGGCGGACTATCTGCTGAAGGTGGTGGCAGAGAACACCGAGGATTTCGCGCGCATCCACCGGCAATATCTGGCGCGTTTGCCGGGTGTGCAGGGGATGCAGTCGAGCTTTGCGTTGAGGACGGTGTTCAAGACGACGGCGTTGCCTGTGACGTGAGACCCCATAAATTTCTTGATCGTGTGACGGGTACACCACCAGTCATTTGACGTAGATCAAGGACAAGCCACTGAACCTGCCGGTAGCTTCTGATCGAGCTAAACCAATTGGAGAAGATGTCATGTTTCGCCTTGCAACCATGTTGTATTCACTGATCGCGACCACGCTGGCGGGCAGCCTTGTGATCGCTGCACTGACGGCTGGTTATGACACGCTATTGCCCATTCTTGTCTCTGCCGGAGTGGGGGCGTTGGTCGCCATCCCTGCTAGCTATCTGGTCGCGCAGGCGATCGTATCGAACAAACGATAGAATAACGGACCTGCTGTGATGGGGATGATTTGATAGATTTGGTCCCGTCATTTATACAAATTTTCACAAACAAAAACCCCCGCAGCCATCCGGCGACGGGGGTTCTTAATTCTCAACAATCGCTGGGGATGATTTACATCATGCCTTCGCGTTGCAGTTTTTTGCGAGCCAACTTACGGGAGCGACGGATTGCTTCCGCTTTCTCTCGCGCTTTTTTCTCGGAGGGTTTCTCGAAATGTTGCTTGAGCTTCATTTCGCGGAACACGCCTTCGCGCTGGAGTTTTTTCTTCAGAGCCCGAAGGGCCTGATCGACATTGTTGTCACGAACACTAACCTGCATGTGGTTTTCACCACCTT
>JAFMHE010000343.1 GCA_017854675.1 Paracoccaceae bacterium
AAGTCAGCGCACAACACCCGCAACAAGCACCATTGCCGCGGCAGCGGCTTCGTCCTTGAGCCCAAAGCGGAAGTGTAAAATCTCAGCTGCGCGCGCACGCAGCAAGACTGATGCTGCAACTGCCAAAATTTGGTTGTTGCGACCCGGCGTGAAAACCGGCCAATCGTGCAAATTGCAGCGAGAAATCAGTATCCAAGTTCAGCATTGCGTGGCATTCGCCGCAATTGCGCCAAAGGCCGCGTTTGATCCTCACTAACCATGGCCAAGCATAATGAAATTGCGGCAGTACCAGTCACATCGTGCTAGCTCCGAACCTTTCATCTTAAAGCACCATACACCTGAACAGGGATCCTAAATCGCGCGTCCCCATCCCAACCATGTCAGAGATTCCTGCGTAGGACCGTGGGGCTTGTATTCAGCTCCCAACGGCATCGTGTACCCCAATTCCTTGATCACGCCAAACATGTGATGGAAATTCACTTCACCGTGGTCAGGGGCTGCACGATCGGGGATGCTGGCGAATTGAATATGGCCGATTTGATCTTTGAGATTGGTCAGCTTGTGGGTCAGTCCTCCCTCCATCAATTGGACATGATAGCAGTCAAACATCAGCTTTAGGTTCACTGCATTTACTTGCGCCATAATCGTCACAGCCTGATCTGTGGTTTGAAGAAAATAACCCGGTGCGTCATGGGAGTTAAGCGGCTCGATAAGGATTGTGATGCCCTTGGTGGAGGCCCGTGTACAGGCATATCTCAAGTTCTCGACGAAGGCGGCGTGCGCGTCTTCACCGCTTGCGAAACCCGCCATGACGTGGATGTTCAACGCGCCAATATCGTCGGCATAGGCGATAGCCTGATCAATCGCTACGCGCGCTTGTGTGATGCGGTCTGGCAAAGCTGACAGTCCGTTATCGCCCGCCTCCACGTCACCGCGCAACGTGTTCAACCCGATCATCTTAAGTCCGGTCTCGGCTAGGGCGGCCTTAACCTGCGCCGGGTCGGTGTCATAAGGCCAATGGCATTCCACAGCATGAAAACCCGCGACTTTGGCGGCGCGGATCGCATCAGGCAAAGACAGGTCCGCCCACAAGAACCCTAGGTTTGCGGAGAATTGCATCAGTCGTCCCATTCAATATTAAAATGGGTCACCAGATCGCTGACCTGCGTGTCGTCCAACATACGCGCTGGTATCCCGCGCATCATCATCGCAAGCCGCGCGGTGTCTTCGAGTTCTTCGATCGCGTTGCAGGCCGCTTCAACATCCTTGCCCGCAACAACAGGCCCATGATTGGCCAACATCACCGCTGATCGTTTGCCGGCTAGCCCTCGTACTGCCTCGCCGATCGCTGGATCACCGGGGCGGAAAAACGGCAATAGTTTCACTTTCCCCAACTTCATGATCGCATAGGGCGTCATGGGTGGTAAGAAGTTATCCGGGTCAACACCTGGTATCATCGACCATGCAACCGAGTGACACGAATGCAAATGGACAACCGCCCCAGCCGTGCTGCGCGTGTCGTAAAATGCAGCGTGCAACGGCATTTCCTTGGTCGGTTGATCCCCCCCGATCAACACACCTTTTGCATCGAAATGCGACAAGCGCGCGGGGTCTAGCCGCCCGAAACTGGTGCCTGTCGGGGAAACCAACAATCCGCCATCATCGGTACGTGCGGAAATGTTACCAGTACTACCTCCCGTCAAACCACGATCAAAAAGAGATTTCGCCAGAACACATATTTGTTCGCGTTGGGCCGTTGTCATATGTTGGGTCCCGTCAAAATCTTGGCGGCCTTTTCGAAGTAGTCGACGCTGCCAAAATTCCCCGATTTCAGCGCAAGTACAAGCCCATTGCCTGCGCGTAACGCCGGCACACCGGGGTCGATCTCTGGCCCGATTTCCAGCTGCGACAAGGCGAGCCCTTCAACCACCGCACCGGAGGTTTCCCCTCCCGCTGTCAAAAGTTTGCGCACGCCTGCGCCCGTGCAAATACGTGCAATGCTTGCAAAGAACTGCTCAAACGCCTCCGCGCTTTCATCGCGGCCGTATTTGGTTTGAGCGACAGAAACCATCTCCGGATCGGCGGAGCTATAGATAAGCGGCAGCCCGTCTGTGTCCAGTGCCCATTGCGCGGCTTTCTCTGCACTCATCTCGCCGTCAAATAGCATGTCAGCACTGATTTCGAGCGCGTTGTGCAATGCTTTATGGTGCGCAATCTGGCCGCGTGTTGCTACAGAACAGGAACCGGACAGGATCACACACTTACCGTCCTCGCCTTTCCACGTCATGCCCGAACCCGCCGTGATGCCAAAATTTGCAGGCAGCCCAAGTGCGGCGCCGGACCCGCCGGTGATCAGCTTTAGGCCCTTGGCGGCAGCACCGATCTGCATCAGGTCCGCGTCTTGCAAGGCATCCACGACGATCAGACGTTTGCCGGCAACTGCTTGGGCATCAAGGCGCGCTCGGATGGCCTGCGCACCGGACAATACGGTGTACGCATCCACGTGGCCAACCGGCCCGTTTGATTGTGCGGCCAGCACACGGCGAATGTCAGGGTCGGTCATTGGCGTCAGAGGATGGTCTTGCATTCCGCTTTCGTTCAACAGAACGTCGTCCACGAAAAGATGGCCTTGATAGATCGACCTCCCTGTTCCCGGAAATGCGGGGCACACGATAACGGCTCGCGCGCGCAATGCGTCAGCCAAGGCTTCTGATACGGGGCCGATATTGCCGTCCTTCGTGCTGTCGAAGGTCGAACAATACTTGAAGTAAATCTGCTCGCAGCCCTGCGCCAGCAACCACTCCAACGCGGCAAGTGATTGTGCAATCGCGTCAGCCGCTGGAATGGAGCGTGTCTTCAAGGCAACAACGCCCGCCTGCACCTGCGCCTCGGCAGGTGTTACGGGCACGCCTGTGTATTGCACGCTGCGCATTCCTTGTTTGGCCAATGTGTTCGCAAGATCGCTGGACCCCGTGAAATCGTCACCAATACAACCTAACAGCATTACTCATCCCCCGGCAAAGTCAGACCCGAGTT